>DATBRP010000166.1:0-7617 GCA_036560245.1 Hyphomicrobium sp. | reverse complement strand
CGACATTAGCCCTGGCGTGCCTTGAAGCGGCGATGCGTCTTGTTGATCACGTAGACGCGGCCCTTGCGACGCACGACGCGGTTATCGCGGTGGCGCGAACGAAGGGACTTCAAAGAGTTTCTAACTTTCATAACGACACCGTAAAAAGATGGTGGGCACTACAGGGATCGAACCTGTGACCCCTACCATGTCAAGGTAGTGCTCTACCGCTGAGCTAAGTGCCCGAAGAAGCGAGCTTCTAGAGGGATTGAACCCCGCCGGTCAAGCCCCACGGGTAAGGTATATTGGCATAAGCCGGACTTGCCGCATGTGCTCACGCGGCGAGCAGACGATCCACCTCGCGAACAAGGTCCTTGAGGTGGAAGGGTTTCGAGAGGACACGGGCGTCTTTCGGCGGCTGGTTCTCGCTATTGAGCACAACCGCTGCAAACCCCGTTATGAACATGATTTTGAGATCGGGATCGATTTCGCTGGCACGCCGCGCAAGCTCGATCCCGTCCATTTTCGGCATCACGATGTCGGTCAGGAGCAGCGTGAAAGGCTCGCGCTTCAACCGCTCATAGGCCTCCTCGCCATTCTCGAAGGCCACGACGTCGTAGTTGGCCTTTTCCAGCGCTTTGACGAGGAAAATGCGCATAGAGTCGTCATCCTCAGCTAGCAGGATGCGGCGCAACGGAAGGCTTGATGGCTTAACAGGCATGGCAACTCTGAATTATGCGGAACTGGAACGTAACCGATACTCGACGTTTCGTCTGGCGCAAACTTGGCCCGAGTTTGGTAAACGGAGCATGAAGTTGTGGAGAGTTGCACGCAAGACCCGCATTACCATCTCTGCTAAGGCGACCGCCGGTCTGCGTTGTGCTTCATAGCACTCAAGAGCTCAAGTCGCGCATGGACTTCGCCGATCCACATAGGCAGAGTGTGTTGGCTGAAATCGTCATTTTGTCGCGCAAGCATCGCAAGAGGCACCAACCGTATATGCCGCACGACCACTCTCATAGCGTGCCACAATCGTTCTTCCCGTCGTTCGACGTGCTTTCGCCACGCGTGCAATCCGCGCCATTTGTGTTTTCATCGCCACATTCAGGCCGGCTTTATCCGCCGGAATTTCTGGCGATTTCGCGGCTTGATCCAAAAACGCTGCGGCGGTCGGAAGATTGCTTCGTCGACAAGCTATTCCAACCGGTTGCGAGCTTGGGTGCACCGCTTCTCAGCGCCAGGTTTCCCCGCGCCTATCTCGATCTCAATCGCGAGCCCTATGAGCTAGATCCCGAACTCGTCAGCGAGGCGTTGCCAGCCCACGCCAATACGCAATCAATTCGCGTCGCGGGTGGTCTGGGGACGGTCGCGAGGATCGTCGCCGATGGCGAGGATATCTATCCGGACCGTCTGAGCCTCGACTCCGTGCTTGCCCGCATCGAGCAGCTTTATTTCCCGTTTCACGCCGAGCTGTCGCGACTGATCGCGACGACCAACGAGGCGTTCGGCTATGCCGTGCTGATCGACTGCCACTCCATGCCGTCCGCGGCGATGGCGCCCGGCGGCGCACAGCGACCGGACATCGTCATCGGAGATCGCTTCGGGGCATCCGCCGATCCGCGCCTGACACTACTCGTACGCGACGAATTTCAGCGGCATGGTTTCAAGGTGCAGCTCAACCGGCCATACGCGGGCGGCTATATCACCGAGCATCACGGCCGCCCGGCGCACGGCACGCATGCGTTGCAGCTCGAAATCAACCGCGGGCTTTACATCAATGAAATGACGTTCGAGCCGAGCGCTGGCTATGCGAGACTGGCGCAGGCGCTTGGCGACATCGTCGGTCGGCTGTTTACGGAGGTGCCCGCTTTGCTCGACTATCGCACGGCAGCGGAGTAGACGACCGGATAACGACTGCCGTACAGCAAACGCGTCGCCGCAATAATTTCCCAATTCCCTGCAGAAAAGAAAAGGGGCCGTCCGATACCGAACGGCCCAAGTCTAGGGAGGAAACGCCCAAGGAGGGCTGCGAAGAGCGAGCATGGCTCGCATATCGCACTGCAAAAACTAAGGGTGCACCGCATCACGAACAAATGCGAATTACGCAGGGCTGGGGAACCGAAAATGCGGGCCTCGGCGCTGGAAGCTGCGTCCAAGTATTGCCGATGATGTTGGGGAAATAGAAAGAAGGCCGTCCGATACCGAACGGCCCAAGTCTAGGGAGGAAACGCCCAAATTGGGCAGCGATTGCGAAGAGCGTTTCATCGTAATCGCGTGGTTACGATGAGCTGCTTCGATAATCTCCGCAATCTCTACGAGTATTTCCCTAGCACAATCACGAGTTGATGTATCCAGCGCGCCACTAATTGGGTTACTACTGAACATCTATATCAATATTGTCACGTCTTGAAGTTGAACTGAGGCCGTTGCACTGTCTTTGGCAACCATTTGAAAATGCAGGGTGAGCGCGTGTCAGGGCCATCGCCCGCAGGGGACTTTCAAGCCATCGTTCGCGTGGCTCAGGAGCTGGCCGATATTTCAGGCCCCGTTATCCTCAAGCATTTCCGCAAAGCCACGCCTGTTGAAAACAAGGCCGAGGGCGGCGCCTTCGATCCGGTAACCAAGGCCGATCGAGGGGCGGAGAAAGCCATCGTGCAGGCGCTCGCGACGCGCTTTCCCGACCACGGCGTCGTCGGCGAGGAGTTCGGCACAAAAGCCGGCACGAGCGCCTTTCAGTGGGTCATCGACCCCATCGACGGCACACGATCCTTCATCATGGGTTCGCCGCTCTGGGGCACGCTGATCGGCGTGCTGCGGGACGGCAAACCCTATTTCGGTCTGATGGACCAGCCATTCACGGGCGAACGGTTCTGGTCCGGCGATCGCGCGTCCTATCACAGCATCGGCGGCGGCCGTCCGGCGCGCTTGAAGACGCGAGCCTGCGCGCGCATCGAGGACGCGGTTCTGACATCGACACACCCCGACCTTTTCGAAGGCCCGAAACAGACGGCCGTTCTGGCCAGTTTAAAGAATGCTGCGCGGCTGACGCGTTATGGCGGCGATTGCTACGGATATTGTCTGCTGGCCGCCGGGCACGTCGACATCATCGTGGAGACCAGTCTGAAGCCCTACGACATCGTCGCTCTGATCCCGATTATCGAGCGCGCGGGCGGTCAGGTCACGACATGGTCGGGCGAAGATGCATCGAACGGCGGCGATATCATCGCGACCGGCGACGCCCGGCTGCATGAAGCGGCGTTGGCGTTGATCAATAAAAGCTAAGCCCTTTGCGACGACGGAACTTCGATTCCCATATAGGCATCGAAGGCGGCCCAGAAGCGCTGTCGAACGGCGTCGGTCTCTTGCAGAATCTCGTGCCGCGACCCCGGCATCAAAATTTGCGAGCCGAGCTTGAGATCGGCGGCGAAGTCCTCGATCGCCTGCGCCGAGACGACTTTATCGCCCCCGGCTGCAAAGAGGATCATCGGAACGGAGACGTACTTCGGGTAGTCGGGACGTGACAGCATCGCGCAACTTCTGAGCGCCGCCCGTAGCCAGCCGACCGTCGGCGAGCCGAGCGCCAGTTCCGGCGCCGCATCTATAATGGCTTTGGTTCGCGACCAACGCACATAGTCGGTGGTCAGCCGGTTGGTTGCAAAATTCTTGAAGTCGTCCGGTTCGTCGCCGCCGCCGCGCACGTAGGTTCCTGCTAGCCCAAGAAGGCTGGCGATGCCGGCGTACGCCCGCGCAATCGGCAGCTTAACGCCAAGCATGTTTTCATGAATGGCGATCATCGGCGACATGAGGATCATGCGGGCAAACGGGCTCGCCTCATCCTGAGCGTTGCGCAAGAGAATGTTGCCGCCGAGCGAATGGCCCATGCCAATCAGTGGTCCGGGCAGCGTCGGCTTGACGATATCCTCGATGAAGATCGCGAGATCGCGATCGTATTCGGTGAAAGCGACGACATGACCTTTGCGGGGGTTGGAAAGTATCCGCTGCGAACCGCCCTGCCCCCTCAGGTCGAAGGTCGCGACACCGAAGCCCCGCCGGCGAAGGTCGGCGATCACTTCGAAATACTTTTCGATGAACTCGCCGCGTCCTTGAACAATGCAGACCGTGCCGCGTGCAGGGCCTCGCGTCGGCTCCCATAAAGCCGAACGCAGCAGCAGGCCATCGTACCCCGCGAAGTTCGCGACCGCTGCGCCGCTTGGAATCGGGTTGATCGAGAGTGATACGAGTTTCATCGGCGCTCTCTTTGGCCCACGGCGTTGCCATCACGTTAAGGGATTCTAGCGCGTCATGGCAGCGTTTGGCATCAGCGCCGACGGCTCTTGACGTGGCTTTTTCGCTTCCTACCTGTTGAGTGCGGTTGCCGCAAAGCGGGACCGCATCAGAAAGAGCCGAGCCCATCCGGGCCGGTTCACATGTCGCTTCTCATGGAGGATATGTTTCATGCGACAGACCGAATTTGCCCCCTTCTATCGTTCCGCGATCGGCTTCGACCGCTTGTTCCAGATGCTGGACCAGGCGACGGGCTTCGATAGCGAGTCGACCTATCCGCCTTACAACATCGAGCGGACCGGCGAAAATGCCTACCGCATCACCCTTGCGGTGGCGGGCTTCTCGTCCGAGGAACTCAAAATCGAGGTCAAGGAGCAGACGCTAACGGTTTCAGGCGAGAAAGCCGCCGAGGCCGACAAGAAGGCCTACCTGCACCGCGGCATCGCCGCCCGCGCTTTCGAACGGCGCTATCAACTCGCCGACCACGTCGACGTCACCGGCGCCGCATTTGAAAACGGCCTCCTGCACGTCGACCTCGTTCGCAACGTTCCGGAAAGCAAGAAGCCGCGAACGATTACGATCGGCTCGGCCGAGACCGCAAAGCAGCTCGAAGCAAAAGTTGCTGCCTAAGCTCGCCGGATAAATCGTCCAGTTGGGCAGCCGTGCGGAAGCGTGGCTGCCCATTTTTTTGCCGACCTTTCGCGCGTTATCGCGGGACGTAATTTTATTATCAAATTTGTCGCGATCACATTCTTAAAATTTCACTTCGACGCGTTGCATGTTACCGCTTGTGCCGCATCGCTAAATCTGTAGAATTTGCTAGATAGGTCAATAGTGCTGTCCTTTGTGGCATCAAACTCGGCGCCCAGGCAGCGGTTCGACAAATCGCGATCAACGTGTTCGTTGACAGCGCGAACGTTATGGCGTGGGAGAGATATCACGTGGCGGTTAGACAGCTGATTTTCCGACATCTCGATGCCGTCACGGATCGAGCGCCAGGAGCCGCCAGCGGAGACGATACTCGGCGTGTGGTTCGAAAACCACTGCGGGTCGTTTAAGCCGCGCCAACGCTTGATCTCTTAAGAACTGAGAGCGCAAGACGAACCGCGGAGCCGCTTCGGCGGCAGCCAGAAAATTCCGGAATTCTGAGACGAGGCCGATACTGGCCGCACGAGGCAAGAGATGAGCGAAGGTTACCTACCACCGCTGGAAGACGAAATCGGCACGCAGGGCCGTCCCGCCGCCGAAGGTCTTTTCAATCCTGCTCTTGAGCAGGACGCATGCGGCGTCGGTTTCATCGTCAATCTCAAAGGCCGCAAGTCGCATTCGATCATCGAAGGCGCGCTGAAGATTCTTGAAAATCTCGAGCACCGTGGCGCTGTCGGCGCTGACCCGTTGTCGGGCGACGGCGCCGGTATTCTCATTCAAATTCCGCACGACTTCCTTGCGGCTGAAACAAAAGCCCTCGGCTTTGAGCTTCCCAAGTTCGGCGATTACGCGGTCGGTCAAGTCTTCATGCCGCAAGACGAGCGGCTGCGGGCGCATTGCGAGCGCGTCTGGGCGCGCTGCGTGAAGGAAGAAGGTTTGACGCTGCTCGGTTGGCGTACCGTGCCGGTCGACAATTCGTGCCTTTCGGACATGGTGCGCACGAGCGAGCCGGTGCATCGCCAGGTTTTCATCGAACGAGCGGCGTCGACCGTCAGCCAGGACGACTTCGAGCGTCAGCTTTATATCGTGCGCAAGGTCGTCTCGAACGCGATCCACGAGGCCTACAAGGGCCGCGACATTGGGCATTATACCGTGTCGCTGTCGACGCGCACCGTCGTCTACAAGGGCATGTTCCTGTCGTTTCAAGTGAAGGACTATTACAAGGACCTTTCCGATCCGCGCCTGACGTCCGCGTTGGCGCTCGTCCATCAGCGCTTCTCGACCAACACGTTTCCGTCGTGGAAGCTGGCTCATCCCTATCGGATGGTCGCGCACAACGGCGAGATCAACACGTTGCGCGGCAACGTCAACTGGATGGCGGCGCGGCAGGCTTCCGTCTCGTCGCCGCTCTTCGGCAACGACATCTCGAAGCTGTGGCCGATCTCTTATGAAGGCCAGTCCGACACCGCGTGCTTCGACAACGCTCTCGAATTCCTGACTATGGGCGGCTACAGCCTCGTGCATGCCGCGATGATGCTGATCCCGGAAGCCTGGGCCGGCAATCCGACGATGGATACCAAGCGGCGCGCTTTCTACGAATATCATGCGTGCCTGATGGAGCCGTGGGACGGCCCCGCTGCGATGGCGTTCACCGACGGCCGCCAAATCGGCGCGACGCTCGACCGCAACGGACTTCGGCCGGCGCGCTATCTCGTGACGAAGGATGACACCGTCATCATGTCGTCGGAGTCGGGCGTGCTGCCCGTCGACGAAGCGAACATCGTCAAGAAGTGGCGCCTGCAGCCGGGCAAGATGTTGCTGATCGACCTCGAGAAGGGCCGGATCGTCTCGGACGAAGAGCTGAAGGCCGAGATCGCTGCGAGCCACCCTTACGAAACGTGGTTGAAGCGGACGCAGATCAAGGTCGCCGACCTGCCGTTGCCGTCGAAGACGGCGGCTGCCGCGAAGTCGAATGTCGCGCTCTTGGACCTGCAGCAGTCGTTCGGATACACGCAGGAGAGCACCAAGTTCCTGCTGTCGCCGATGGCGGAGAAGGGCGAGGAAGCCGTCGGATCGATGGGCACCGACACGCCGATCTCGGCGCTGTCGTCGAAGTCGAAGCTGCTGCACACCTACTTCAAGCAGAACTTCGCGCAGGTCACGAACCCGCCGATCGACTCGATCCGCGAAGAGCTGGTGATGAGTCTCGTCTCTTTCATCGGTCCGCGTCCGAACATCCTCGAACTCGAGGGCACCTCGAAGCAGAAGCGCCTCGAAGTCGATCAGCCGATCCTGACGAACGAAGACCTCGAACGCATCCGCGGCATCGGCGCCGTCAAGGACAACGACTTCGCGTCGATCACGATCGATACGACCTATCCGGCGGAGAAGGGCGAAGGCGGCATGGGGCCGGCGCTCGACTGCCTGTGCGCGGAAGCCGAGGAATATGTCCGCGCCAAAGAGATCAACATCATCATCCTGTCGGATCGCAAGGCAGGCCCAAACCGCATCGCGATCCCGTCGCTGCTGGCGACGTCGGCCGTGCATCATCACCTGATCAAACAAGGTCTCAGAACTTCGGTCGGCCTCGTGGTCGAGACGGGCGAAGCGCACGAGATCAATCAGTTCTGCACGCTTGCGGGCTATGGCGCCGAGGCGATCAACCCTTATCTCGCGTTCGAAACGCTCTACGGGATGATCCCGGAT
>DATBRP010000165.1:0-3023 GCA_036560245.1 Hyphomicrobium sp. | reverse complement strand
AAGACGGGGGAGTCGGGGACTTGGCCGGGGCGTAGCTGCATCTGGTGCGCACGGGGGGAGGTGACAACACCAGCTTACGAAGACATTTAACACCAAGAAGATGAACTCATTCTGAACGTGACGTTAAATTGCCGCAACGTTTCCATTTCCGGCAAAAACTCCCGCCAGATCAAGCGCATCCATTTTCGGTTTCTGGGGACGGTACCGCAAGCCACGCATCGAATCAGACTAGCGTTCAGATGTCGATGTCTTGCGCATAGGTACATCCTGATGCCGGCCCACGCCGCGCCGCTTCCCCTGCTGTCTGCCTCTACTCCGGATGACGCGATGTCCGTCGCGCGCGCCAAGCTTGAGGATGTGTTCGGCTACAAGGGCTTTCGGCCGCTGCAGGGCGACATTATCTCGACCGTTTTGGAAGGCGGCGACTGCCTGGCGTTGATGCCGACTGGCGGCGGCAAATCGCTTTGCTACCAGATCCCGGCATTGGTCCGTCCCGGAACAGGCATCGTCGTATCGCCGCTGATCGCGCTGATGCAAGATCAGGTGGATGCGTTGCGCGACCTTGGCGTCAAGGCAGCCTTCCTGAATTCGACGCAGGATCGCAGCACCCAGGATAAGATCGAGCGGCAATTCGCGGCGGGCGGGCTCGATCTTCTCTATGTTGCGCCGGAGCGGCTCGTACAGGATCGCACGCTCAGTCTGTTCGAGCGCAGCGACATCGCATTGTTCGCGATTGACGAAGCGCACTGCGTCTCGCAATGGGGGCACGATTTCCGCCCCGAGTATCGCCAGCTCAAGATCCTCGCAAAACGGTTTCCGAACGTACCGCGCATCGCGCTGACCGCCACGGCGGACGAACGCACGCGACAAGACATCATTTCGGAATTGTCGCTTGAAGATGCCGCCACCTTCATCGCGAGCTTCGACCGGCCGAACATCCGCTACACCATCGCCGAGCTTGGCAGCACAAGCGCCCGCGAGCGCTTGTGGCAATTCATCGAGGCCGAGCATTCGGCGGATGCCGGCATCGTCTATTGCCTGTCGCGCAAATCGGTCGATGAAACGGCGGCTTGGCTCTCGTCGAAGGGCCGCAAGGCGCTCGCCTATCACGCGGGGCTCGATGCGCAGGTGCGCTCGGCGGCGCAAACGAAGTTTCTGACGGAAGAAGGCTTGATCATCGTCGCGACGATTGCCTTCGGCATGGGCATCGACAAACCCGACGTACGCTTCGTCGCGCATCTCAATCTGCCGAAGTCGATCGAGTCCTACTATCAGGAGACGGGCCGCGCCGGCCGCGACGGCGAACCGGCGAATGCCTGGATGGCCTATGGGCTGCAGGACATCGTGCAGCTGAGGAGCTGGATCAACCAATCGGACGGCTCGGAAGCATTCAAGAAAGTGCAGCGGCAGAAGCTAGACGCCCTTGTGGGCCTCGCTGAGATGCCCGGATGCCGGCGCCAGGCGCTGCTCGCCTACTTCGGGGAAATGCGTTCGACGCCTTGTGGCAACTGTGACAACTGCCAGAACCCGCCGCGGACGGACGACGGCACCGAATTGGCGCGCAAGGCGTTGTCGGCGGTCTACCGCACCGGTCAACGCTTCGGCGTCACCTATCTGGCGGACGTGCTCCTCGGCTCAGCGGACGAGCGCGTGCTCCGTAATGGTCACGACCGTCTGTCGGTCTTCGGCATCGGCAAGGATGTACCGCAGACAACGTGGAAGGGACTGTTCCGGCAATTGACGGCGCAAGGTTATCTGACCGGCGACGACGAAGGTATGGGCTCGCTCATCCTGACCGAACGCGCCCGGCCGCTCCTGCGTGGCGAAGAGCGTTTTCTAATGCGCGTGACGCGGCAAACGGCGAAGACGTCAAAACGCGCCGCCTCGGTTGCTTCCAAGATCGCGCGCGAAAACCAACCACTATTCGATGCCCTCAAAGCGCTGCGGTTGAAGCTCGCGGCGTCGGCGAGACTGCCGCCCTACGTCGTGGCGCAGGATCGCACGTTGATCGAACTTGCCGAGAAGCGTCCCGCGACCGAAGCGGCGCTGCACGACGTGCTCGGGCTGGGTGCAAGCAAGATCGCGCGCTATGGCGCGGCTTTCCTCGACATCATCACGCAATTCAAAAAGCACCCCGTTCTCACAAATCGTCTCTCGGTCAGCGTGAATGCGACGCTCGCCGCGCACCTGCGTGGCCTCGACGCGGAGCAAATTGCTTCCGAGAGAGGGCTCGAAATCTCGACGGTCTACGGACATTTGGCGGAAGCGATCGAGGCGGGTTTGATCAATGCTACCGACGCGGTGCGGCTCGACCCTGCCGAACGCGACGAAATCGAAGCCGCATTCGACCGTTGCGAAACGCGCGACAGCGGCAAGCTCGGTCCGGCGTTCGCGGCGCTCGATGGACGCTACGACTATGGCGTTCTCAAATGTCTGCTTGCCGACGCCGGCTGAGTTGCCGAGGCGTTTACCGCTTTGCCGCTGGCGGTATCGATCGCGCAAGGCTTTCGGCAATGCGGTCGCAGATCGCCGTCGTTGCAGGCGTCCACGCCGCCACGTTCGATGCAAAAAGATTGGCTTGCGATTTCAGGATTACGCCGTCGTCGAGCACGCGCAGGCCGTTCGCCCGCAATGTCTCGCCCGACGTCGTGATGTCGACGATCAATTCCGCCGTTCCCGCCGCCGGAGCGCCTTCGGTCGCTCCCGCGCTTTCGATGATGCGGTAATCGCCGAAGCCTTTCGACGTGAAGAAGCGGCGCGTCAGGTTCATGTATTTCGTCGCGACGCGCGGCCAGCGGCCGTGTAAGCGGCGGAACGGCATAGCGATGTCTTCGAGGTCGGCGACGGTGGCGACGTCGATCCAGCAATCGGGCACGGCAACGACGACGTCGGCGAAACCGAAGCCGAGCTTGTGCAGGAAGCGAATTCTCGTCTCGGCATCTGAGATGTTTTCACGGATGAGGTCTTCGCCGGTGATGCCGAGGTGAATGCTTCCGGCTTTCAATGCTTCGGCAATTTCCGAC
>DATBRP010000164.1:0-1603 GCA_036560245.1 Hyphomicrobium sp. | reverse complement strand
TAGCGTTACCTCGCGAAAGCCGCAGGGCGTTTGCAGAGAATGCTTAATAGCGGCTCAGGCGAAGCGCGTTCCCGGCGCGATCCGCGTGCCGCGCAAGAATTCGGATGCCGTCATCGGCTGTTTTCCGGCCCGCTGCAGCTGTTCGATACGGACGGCGCCCTGACCGCAGGCGATCGTCAGCGTGTCGTCGAGCAGAACTCCGGCGTCGCCGTCTTTCGCGAGAGGCGTCGCGGCGAGGACTTTGATCCGCTCGGGTTTGCCGCCAAGCTCCGCCTCGAACCAGGCGCCGGGATAGGGCGAAAGCCCACGGATATGGTTGACGACTTGTCGAGCCGCGTCAGTGAAATCGATACGGGTTTCGCGCTTGTCGATCTTGGCTGCGTAGGTGACGCCCTCCGTCGATTGCGGCACGGCTTCGAGCGTGCCGGCTTCGAGCCGCGTCAAGGCTTCGACCATGAGTTCTGCGCCGAACACCGAGAGTAGATCGTGCAATTGCCCGGCGGTGATCTCGGGTGAAATTGGGACGTCGCGCCGGAGGCAAACCGGTCCAGTGTCGAGACCGGCATCCATGCGCATGATGTTTACTGCGGTGACGGTATCGCCCGCCATGATTGCGCGCTGGATCGGCGCGGCGCCACGCCAGCGCGGCAGTTTCGAAGCGTGGACGTTGAAGCAGCCCAGTCGCGGCGCGTCGAGCACAGCTCTCGGCAAGAGAAGACCATAGGCGACAACGACGGCGGCGTCGGCGTTCATCGACGCGAACTCGGCGCGATCGATTTCCGATTTAAAGCTTTTCGGAGTTCGGACGGGCAAGCCCAATGCTTCCGCGCGCTTGTGTACCGCCGATTTGACTTCCGCCAAGCCGCGTCCGGCGGGGCGCGGTGGCTGGCTATAGACCGCAACGACGCGATGTCCGGCAGCGACGACGGAATCGAGCACCGGTACGGAAAAATCCGGCGTACCCATGAAAATGATGTCGAGCGGCATACCTGGCATGCTCATTTTGTTGGCGCGTGCGACTGCCCTACGGGCAGCCGGCCGCACGCGCGTACGCTTGCGCGCCGTTCAGCCCGATGTCTCGCGGCTTTGTTTCTTGAACTTGCGGATGATCATGTCGCGCTTCAGGCGCGACATGAAATCGATGATGAGCTGACCGTCGAGATGATCCAGCTCGTGCTGAATGACCGTCGCGAGCAAGCCGTCGGCTTCGAGTTCCTGCTCTTTGCCTTTGCGATCGATATAGCGAACCGTCACGCTTGCAGGCCGCTCGATCTCGACCCGAACGTCGGGGATGGAGAGGTAGCCTTCTTCATGTACCCGCGTCGTCGAGCCGAGCCCGACAAGCTCGGGGTTCGCCATAGCGATCGGGTTCGGCGGCGCATCGTCCTCGGCGGCGTCGATGACGAGGATGCGTTTCAGAACGCCGACCTGAACGGCAGCAAGACCGACGCCGGGCGCCGCATACATCGTCTCCAGCATGTCGTCCATGAGCTTGACGACAGCATCGTCGACGCGCTCCACGGGATCGGAGATCTTGCGCAGTACGGGATCGGGAATGGTTATGATCGGAAGAATGGCCATGATGCTGACATATGGAAGGCTT
>DATBRP010000163.1:0-3974 GCA_036560245.1 Hyphomicrobium sp. | reverse complement strand
CCTTACGAATTTGTATCATTTCAAAGATCGAAGGCCGTAAGCTCCAATTCTCGGGCCAGTGCGACCCGCAACACAAAAGCCTCCCGAGCTGGCGCCCGAGAGGCTTTGCAACGATTAACGGCGTTAACGGTTCGTGTGGCTTATGCCGCTTCGCCCGTGGAGCCCTCGGCGGCCTTGGCCTTTTCGGCGGCAGCGGCTGCGCGCTCCTGAGCCTTCTTCTTCGGCTTCGCCTTTTCCGGATTGTTGGACGGCATGCGCTTGGCAAGGCCCTTGGCGTCGAGGAGGCGCAGCACGCGGTCGGTCGGCTGCGCGCCAACGCCGATCCAGTGCTTCACGCGCTCGTCGTTGAGCTTCACGCGGTTCGGATCATCCTTCTTGAGCATCGGATCGAAGGTACCGATCTGCTCGATGTAGCGGCCATCGCGCGGGCTCGTGCCGTGGGCGACAACGACGTAGTAGTAAGGACGCTTCTTGGCGCCGCCGCGCGACAAGCGAATTTTCACCGACATTCTTGCTTCTCCTGTTCAATCGAAATGCGTTGCGTTGAGGTGTTCATCGTTTCTTTCCCGGAAGTCCGGGGAATTTCGGCATGCCGCCGCCAAGGCCTGGCAATCCTTTCGGAAGTCCGCCTCCGAGACCGGGAAGGCCACGACCGAGACCGGCGAGGGGCGACTTGCCACCTGGGCCAGCGAGGCCCTTGGCGACCTGCTCTTTGAGATCTTCGGGCAATTGTTCGAGGGCTTTCGGATCGAGCTTCGCGAGCTCGCTCTGCATCGACTGCAGTTCGGCTTCGGACGGTCCGCCACCGGTGCGCCCGAGGAATTTGTTCAACATGCCGCCGTTGCGGCCCATCGTTTTCATCATGTCCGCCATCTGGCGGTGCATTTTCAGAAGTTTGTTGATGTCCTCGACCTTGGTGCCGGAGCCGGCGGCGATGCGGCGCTTGCGGCGGGCATCAAGCACCTTCGGATTGCGCCGTTCCTTTGCCGTCATCGAGGAAATAATGGCGCGCTGAAACACGAGGCTTTTGTCGAGGCCGGCTTCGTTGATCTGGCCTTTGATCTTGGCGACGCCGGGCAACATGCCAAGCACGCCGCCCATGCCGCCGAGCTTTTGCATCTGCTGCAATTGATCGGAGAGGTCTTCGAGGTCGAACGACCCCTTCTTCATTTTCTCGGCGATCTTCGTCGCCTTTTCGACGTCGATCGTCTGGGCTGCCTTCTCGACCAACGAGACGACGTCGCCCATGCCGAGGATGCGGGACGCGATGCGGCCGGGATGGAAATCTTCGAGCGCGTCCCACTTTTCGCCGACGCCGATGAGCTTGATCGGTTTGCCGGTGACGGCGCGCATCGAGAGTGCGGCGCCGCCGCGACCGTCGCCGTCGGCGCGGGTCAGGACGATGCCGGTGACGCCGATGCGTCCGTCGAAAGCCTTGGCGGTGTTGACGGCGTCCTGGCCCGTCAGCGCGTCGGCGACGAGCAGGACTTCATGCGGATGGATCGCGGCTTTGACGTCGCGGACTTCATCCATCAGCTCTTCGTCGACGGTGACGCGACCGGCGGTGTCGTAGATGACGACGTCGTAGCCGCCGAGCTTGGCGGCGTCCCCGGCGCGGCGTGCGATCTGCAACGGCGTTTGCCCGGCGACGATCGGAAGCGTCGCGACGCCGGTCTGTTCGCCGAGCACGCGAAGCTGTTCCTGCGCAGCGGGACGGCGCGTATCGAGCGACGCCATCAGCACTTTCTTGCGCTCGCGGTTCGTCAGCCGGTAGGCGATCTTTGCGGTCGTCGTCGTTTTGCCGGAGCCCTGCAGGCCGACCATCAGGATGCCGACGGGCAACGCTGCGCGCAGGTCGATGGGGTCGGCTTCGGAGCCGAGCATCGCGACGAGTTCGTCGTTGACGATCTTGACGACCATCTGGCCGGGCGTAACGGAGCGCAGCACTTCGGCGCCGACGGCCCTGGCCTTAACTTTTTCGGTGAAGTCCTTGACGACATCGAGCGCGACGTCGGCTTCCAGCAAAGCCCGGCGAACTTCGCGCATCGCCTCGCCGACATCGCTTTCCGTCAGCGCACCGCGCCGCGTCAGTTTGTCGAGGACGCCTGAAAGTCGCTCTGTGAGACTTTGGAACATTCAGCCTTTGCTTCTTCTTCCTACGTCAGGCCGGGGCCTATCCAAGATTCTGTCTTGCTCGATCGCTTTTAAACTGGGAGCGATCGCACAAAACACAAACGCACCCGGGAGCGCCACGCGCTGCCGGATGTTAACCCCCCTGCCTCCCGCGCTCGTTTTTTGGACGAGTTATCCATGTGCAGGGCGGCGGCTCTGGTTTCAGGGCCGTCGGAATGGCGTGGGTATGGGGGAAGGCCGGGTTAAAGTCAACCGCCGGTAGGTCCATATCATCAGGGACGCCAGCGACCATCGGAAGCAACGGCAAAGGCATCGGTAACGCGAGATAATTTCAATCCGAGCGATGCGAGAAGGGTACGAAAATGGAAATCAAGCGAAGCGGTTCACAGCCTTCGGGTAAAGGCCCGGCGGACTATTTTACCGGTGCCGTGCGCGTCGATCCGCTGTTCCAGGCGCCAAATCCCGCTCGCGTCGTGGGCGCCAGCGTGACATTCGAGCCCGGCGCGCGAACTGCCTGGCACACGCATCCCCTCGGTCAGACGCTGATCGTTGCGGCCGGCCTCGGCTGGGCGCAACGGGAAGGCGGACCGGTCGAAGAAATACGGCCGGGCGATGTCGTCTGGTTTCCGCCTGGCGAGAAGCACTGGCATGGCGCCAGTCCCACCACGGCGATGACGCACTTCGCCATTCAGGAAGCGCTAGACGGCAAGACCGTCGACTGGATGGAAAAGGTCACCGACGAACAGTACCGGAGATGATGCGGAAGCTCGGCAGTAACGGCTAAAACCGGTAGCCGTAGCGAAGGCCGATGCGGTCCATGCCTTCGTTGTATTTCTGGGTGTAGGCGTTCGACATGTGCTCGAAATAAACAGAGACGTCGCTGTGTTCGTCGAGATGGTAGCCGACCTCGATCGGGATGTGGAAGAGCAAGCGCGAGCCGAGCCATTTCTTGTCCGGATCGGATCCGGCACCGCCGATTTCACCGTCGTGGACGGCCCCGCCGAGCCCAATCCCAAAGAACAGCCCCGACGGGCAATCGCCTTGCCAGCGGGCGTCGATATAGCCGTCGCTAGTGTCGCCGCGCGTGTTGATCGTGCCGCCGATCACCGGCCGGATCGCGCCCCACGGCAACGCCCAAGCGGCGGCAAATTGTGCTTCGACGTTGATGTCGACGGCGTTGTGTTCGACCTGGAAGCCGCTCCACAAATCCGGAACGTCGTGCGCCAGTGCGCCGATCTTCAGCGCATAGAGCAGATCGCCCGCGGCTGCGGCATCTACCGTACCGGCGGCAAGTGCCACGGCTAGGCCAACAACAGCGGCTGCCCGAGCTGGAAAATTCATTGCGTGCCGAAGTCCCCGAAGACGAACGCCACGTGTGCGCTCTTTTATAGAGGGCGACAACTGGCGGGGAGCGAATTTCCCGTCGGCGTGCGCGGGCGGTCACACAGGGGCGGTTCAGGGCAGGATTTTGGCCTGTTCTTCGCGCCTTATGCGCTGCCGTTCATGTTTCAGTTGCGTGCCCCAGGCGCGGGCCAGCCTGAAGACGCGGCGCTCGTAAGCCCGCTCGTCTTTGGTGAGAACGATGCAGCCGTAACAATAGCAGGGGCGGGCGCGGGCGAAGGCTATGCGAAAGAGCAGCCGGTTCGGCCGTTGGCGCGGGCGGGAGCGTCGGACAGAAACAGGGGGCATGGGGACATCACGGGCGGGGAAGGACGTTTGCTCGGTCGTTAACGGATCAGCTTTCGGGTTTGTTCCGGTTGGAGGAGATCGGGCGCGACGTTTGATTCATTGAAAAATTTTGGCTTCGGCGGGCTTTAATTGTCAATTCCGGCACTTCTCGC
>DATBRP010000162.1:0-5638 GCA_036560245.1 Hyphomicrobium sp. | reverse complement strand
GCTGGGATCCTCTCTGACCAGCCGTGGTTTCCTTGAAACCATTGCGCAAGTCTATGAGGCGCGCCCAAGGATCGCGACACAGCTCGTCGTGACGCTGTCGCAACGAGCGATGGACGATCTCACGCCCGCCGCATGGCGCGCTATTCGCGACATGCATTCGTTCGGCTTCCGTTTCGCCCTCGACAAGATCGAGCATATGAGAACCGACTTCGCCGCGCTCGCGACGTCCGGCTTCCGCTTCGTTCGGCTCGATCCGCAAGCCTTGTTCAACGGCATTGCTCTGGCCGATCGCTTCGTTCCGGCAGACGAGATTTACCAGCGCGCGACGCTCGCAGGATTGTCGATCATCGCCAGCGATGTTGCCGACGCCAAGACCCAGAAGCGTCTGCTCGAAGCGGGCATCGGATTGGGACAAGGACCGCTGTTCGGTGCCGCACGCCAAGTGATGCTCGACGGTGTCGGTCCGGCAAAGCGCTCGGCGGCAGCTTAAGCTTCTCAGGGGTCGTACGGCGGAGTGTCGCTCTAGCGCTGGGTGACAGACCGGCGTGCGAAGCGCTATAGCGCGGCGGCATCGTGCGCGCCGGCCAGCTGGACCCCCAATAATGAGCGCCATTCCCGTTTTGCCGTCGATAGCGCCGCTTGCGGCGACCGCCGAGCTTTGGTTCGTCGACATCTGGGGCGTCATCCACAACGGTGTGAAGCCCTATGCATCTTCGATCGCGGCGTGCGAGTCATTCCGCAACCAGGGCGGCACGGTCCTGCTCGTCACCAATTCACCGCGACCGCGCGAAAGTGTAGGCCGGCAACTCGACGGCATTGGCGTTGCCCGCTCGGCTTATGATGACATCGTGAGTTCCGGAGACGTCTCGCGGAGCCTTATCGCCGCGTGGGCCGGACGGCCGATCCTGCATATCGGACCCCAACGCGACCTGCCGATCTTCGCCGGACTTCATGCAACGCCGGGCGCCACGGCGGATGATGCAGCGGTTGCCGTCTGCACCGGCCTTTACGACGACGAAGCAGAAACGCCGGCCGATTATATGGACATTCTCGCGAAGCTCAGATCGCGCGCGGTGCCGATGATCTGCGCCAATCCCGATCAGAAGGTCGAGCGCGGCGGCCGTCTCATCTATTGCGCCGGTGCCGTCGCAGCTGCCTATCAGGCGCTGGGCGGCGAGGTGAGCTACGCCGGCAAGCCTTATCAGCCGATCTATGATCTTGCGCTTGAGACCGGCGGCAAATTACGCGGTGAAGCGGTTGCGAAAACACGCGTTCTCGCCATCGGCGACGGCGTCGCGACCGACATCGCAGGCGCCGGGAACTTCGGCGTCCGCTCGGTCTTCATCGCCAGCGGCGTCCACGTGCGCCTCGACGAAACCATCGGCGACGCCGCGGGCCGCCTGTTCACATCCGGCGTGCCGCACCCCATCGCCGCGATGAACGAATTCGTCTGGTAACCCCGCACTCGCTCAACACCGCCAACCTAACGAAGTGTTGTTTGTCATCCCGGCCGAACCCCGGCCTCGAGCCGGGGGAAGAGCCGGGACCCAGAGCCACAAACGACGATCCCGCTGGGTCCCGGGTCTCGCAAAGGGCTCGCCCGGGATGACAGCTAGAGCACGCGATTTGGAAACTGGCATGCGGCGATCCTAAACCCTCAGCACGATCTTGCCGATGTGCGCGCTGCTCTCCATGAGAGCATGCGCTTCTGCCGCCCTCGCGAGCGGAAATGTGCTGTCGATCGGCACTTTGATTTTCCCCGCAACGACGAGCGGCAGCACGCGCTCTTCAATGGCGCGCGCGATGCGGCCTTTCACATCGACGGTCCTGATCCGAAGTGTTGAGCCGGTGATGGTCAGCCGCTTCAACATCACGCGCATGAAGTCGATCGTCGCCGTCGATCCCTGCTGGAAGGCAATATTGACGAGACGCCCATCATCGGCGAGCGCGCGAATGTTCTTTTCGATGTAGTCGCCGCCGACCATGTCCAGAATGACGTCGACACCGCGTCCGCCAGTCTCGCTCTTGATCACTTGAGCGAAGTCCTGCGTGCGGTAGTTGATGGCGACGTCGGCGCCGAGCGCACGTGCCGCCGCGCATTTTTCATCCGAACCGACTGTCGTGATGACACGAGCACCGAACGCTTTGGCGAGCTGGATCGCCGTCACGCCGATGCCGCCGGTGCCCCCGTGAACGAGAAACGTCTCGCCAGCCTTCAACCCGCCGCGCTCGAAGACATTGTGCCAGACGGTGAAGAACGTCTCGGGGATCGCCGCCGCTTCGTCGAACGACAGGGATTCCGGTTTCTTGATACAGCATGCTTCCGGAACGGCGACGAATTCGGCGTAGCCGCCGCCCGTCGTCAGCGCCAGAACTGGATCGCCAACGGAAAGATGTTGCACGCCGTCTCCGGTCGCAGCGACGACGCCCGCGACTTCGAGACCCGGAAGTTCCGAATGGCCCTTCGGCGGCGGATAATTCCCCTGGCGTTGAAGAACGTCGGGCCGGTTGACGCCTGCGGCTGCAACTTTGATCACGACTTCGCCCGTGCTCGGCTGCGGCACGGCAATTTCGCGAAGCTGCAAAACCTCCGGGCCCCCTTTGCCCTCGATGACAACGGCTTTCATGGTCTCTGGAAGGCTCATCGGCAGATCTCTCAATGAATGGTTTGGCGACCAATGCACGCTCGCGAAGACGCGGGCAAGCCGCCAGCCTAGCGCCCGAAATCTCGGCCGATCTCGACCGCGCCATCCGTTTTGAATAAGGTCTCAGGCCAAAGCCAGTTAAGCCTGGAGGAAATCATGGATCTCGATGATTTGATGCCGGCGAAAAAATCGAGCGGCGTAATGATCGGCGAAAACCTCTCCACGCTTTCGGTCGCCGAACTCGCGCAGCGGATCAAGGACCTCGGTGCGGAGATCGAACGCGTGCAGCTCGAACTCGAAAAAAAACGCAAGCACGAGGAGGCTGCGCGGTCGCTGTTCAAATCGTGAAGCAAATCCTAAGCAACCCGATCAAAAGCCATTGATGCCGTTAAGTTCTGGAAGCGCGCCCTCTCTCGGAAGCGCCGAAAAATAATGAACAAGCGCGCCGCGCGCCCGCATCTGCACTTAACCGTAACTTAAGCATATCCCGGCAAAGTCGCTTCCGATCCGGGCCATCCGGATTGAAGCGGCCCTCTGCCGCTTCTTTGACGCCTCCCTGTTGACTTTCGAGCCGCTCCACGATGGGCGGCTCTTTTTTTGCATTGTCCACAGGCGCATAAAAAGTGCCCCGTTTTGGGCGTTCTTGTTAACTATGGTGCGCTAGTGTCAGTTCGTGTTAGCAAATGCGGACGGGTAAGCGTTTGTATCGTTGAGGGTCATGAGTAACGTATTTCGCGTCGACGGCGCGCGTTCGAGCAGCGCCACAACGGTCTCGTTCGGGGAGCGATTCCAGTCCTCCGAGCAGTTCGACCACATCTTCAGGGAAGGCATGGCGCTCGTTGAGCGTACGGCCAGTTACCTGGATGGTCCTGGCCGCAAAGAGGCCAAATCCCTGACCGGCGGCGCCGGCGTGCTCTACGCGACAGAGAGCATGCGGCTGACGACCAGGCTTCTGGATCTTGCCTCCTGGCTCCTGATCCGCCGCGCCTTGCGCGAGGGAGAGATCACGGACGAGGAAGCGCAGAAGAAGCGCCGTCGCGTCAAGCTCCAGGCCTTCGGCCGTCCCTCGCACGTCAAGGGTTATGAGGATTTGCCCGACGGCCTCAAAGGTCTGATCGAAGAGAGCTTCGCGCTGCATGATCGCATCTCGCAGCTGGATCGCGCCATGTCGCGGCCCCAGGATGCCGACGCGTTATCGGAGCCGGCAGCAAATCCCGTCGCTCAGCAGGTCGGTATGCTGGAACGCGCCTTCGCGACCAAGCTCAGCTGAGTTTCGCCAGCAAAATAGCGCAAAATTCAAAAGGCCCGGTCATCGAACCGGGCCTTTGCATTTTCGGTATTCGTAGACTGATCGGCGATGCCGCGATCAGAACATGCCTTCGAACTTCTTCTTGAAGCGCGACAGGCGGCCACCGCGGTCCATCAACTTCTGATCGCCGCCGGTCCAGGCCGGGTGCGTCTTCGGATCGATGTCGAGGGTCAGCGTGTCGCCCTCTTTGCCGTACGTCGAATAGGTGGTGAATTCCGACCCGTCAGTCATCACGACTCTGATCTGATGATAATTGGGGTGAAGATCGGCGTCTTTCTTCATGGCTTAGGTCCGGCTGGAAATACGTTGTTGGCGGCGAAGCTCGTTGAAGCTCCGGCCCCTCAGATTGCAAAGGGACTGAATTGGCCGGTTGTGTACCCGGAAAGAGAGCCCGGCACAAGGCCGGAAAGCCGCACCCGCTGGCCAGCGCCCGTTCCCCGGGAGCGTCCCATTGTCTCTTGAGCCGGGGCTTCGGCTCGGGCATGGTCCAACACGGCTTTAAGGGTTGAAACGCCTTTGTTTCCCCGAGCGTTGGATCAGAAAAGCCGATGAGCAAGGACGTAGCAGACGAGGGCCGGGGACGAATATCGTCTGCGGAGGATGGCGCGCGCCAGCGCCTGTCGATCAAGCCTCTCCTCACGTTGAAGCCTCTGATTCTCGCCCACAAAGGGGCACTGTGGGGCGCGGTCATTGCCCTCGTTGTGTCTGCGCTGGCCGTGCTGGTGGTACCGGTTGCCGTGCGCCGGATGATCGACAACGGCTTTGGGGCCAACGATTCAGCGCTGATCAACAACTACTTCCTGACGCTGATCGGCATCGGCCTGCTTCTCGCGATCGCCAGCCCGGCGCGCTATTATTTCGTCAATTGGATTGGCGAACGTGTCGTCGCCGACCTCAGAACCAAAGTCTTCGCCCAGCTCTCCAAACTCGGTCCCGCTTATTTCGATCGCAGTCATTCCGGCGAGTTGATGAGCCGCCTGACGGCCGACACGACACAGATCAAAGCCGTTGCGGGTTCGGCGCTGAGCCAGGCCGCGCGCAATCTCATCATGCTGATCGGCGCGCTGATCATGATGTTCGTGTCGAGCGCCAAGCTCTCGCTGCTCGTATTCATCGCGATCCCGATCATCGTTCTGCCGCTCGTTGGCTTCGGCCGCATGGTCCGCCGCTTGTCGCGAACCGCGCAGGATACGCTCGGAGACGCATCCGCCTATGCCGCGGAAAATCTCGCCGCGCACCGGACGATGCAGGCCTACGTCAACGAGAAAGCCGTCACGGATCGTTTCGGCCGCGCGGTGGAGAAGGCCTTCAATGCGGCGCGTCAGCGTATGCGCGCACGCGCGGCGCTGACCGGCATTGCGATCTTCCTGACGGTCGCGAGCATCACCGGCGTTCTCTGGTATGGCGCGTCCGCCGTCATCTCCGGCGATATGTCCGGCGGCCGGCTCGGTCAGTTTGTCCTCTACGCACTGTTTGCAGCTGGAGCGCTTGCGGAGCTGTCCGAAGTCTGGGGCGAAATCACCCAGGCCGCAGGCGCTGCCGAGCGGCTTTCCGAAATGATGGCGACGATCCCCGAAATCCGCTCGCCGGAGAAACCCGTACCGTTGCCGAAGCCGCCGTTGGGAACGGTCGCATTCGAGAACGTGACGTTCTCCTATCCCACCCGGCCCGAAAACAAAGCCCT
>DATBRP010000161.1:0-5196 GCA_036560245.1 Hyphomicrobium sp. | reverse complement strand
TTCGACGCACATCGATCGCTGCCTGTCGTGCTTTTCATGCATGACGACGTGTCCGTCGGGCGTGGATTACATGCACCTCGTCGAGATCGCGCGCGGACATATCGAGAAAACCGGCAGCCGCAGCCTCAAAGAACGCCTCATCCGCCGAGCGCTGACGCAAATCGTTCCCTATCCGCGACGCTTCCGGTGGGCGATGCGCGCCGCGCCGCTCGGCCGGAGACTGTCACGCACGCTGAAAGCCTTCAATCTCCCAGAACTCGCGGCGATGGTCGATCTTGCGCCACCCGAACCGCCGCACTCGGGCCGGTTTCGCGGACCGGGCACGGCGTCGCCGACAGGTGTCCGCACCGGCCGCGTCATCCTGCTTGCCGGTTGCGCGCAACAGGTTTTGCGGCCGCAGATCAACGACGCGACGATCCGGCTTTTCGCGCGCGGAGGCATCGACGTCATCGTTTCGGCGGGCGCCGGTTGCTGCGGAGCCTTGAGCCAGCATATCGGCCGCGAGGAAGAAGCGGTCAAATTTGCCCGGGCGAACGTCGTGGCCTGGAGCAAGGAAATCGCCAAGGGCGGCATCGACGCCGTCATCATCAATACCTCGGGCTGCGGCACGACGGTGAAGGACTACGGCCATCTTCTCAGGCACGAGACCGAATACGCCAAGCGCGCTAAGGATATTGCCGCGATGGCGAAGGACGTCACCGAGTTTCTCGATGGTTACGACTTCGGCGCACCAAAGCGTTGGTCGAGCTTGAAGGTCGCTTATCACTCCGCATGCTCGTTGCAGCACGGTCAACGCGTGACGACGCAGCCCAAGACGCTTTTAAAAAAGGCCGGCTTCACGGTGCTCGATATTCCCGAAGCTCATCTCTGCTGCGGATCGGCCGGGGTCTACAATATCCTGCAGCCGGAAATCGCGGGGCAATTGAGAGACCGCAAGGCAGGAAACATCAAAGCGCTCAGACCCGATATCGTGGCGGCCGGAAATATCGGCTGCATCCAGCAATTGCAGACCGCGCTCGACGTACCCGTCGTGCATACGATCGAGTTGCTCGACTGGGCGCATGGTGGGCCTGTTCCGCCGGGTCTCGAAGGACTCGAAAAGTATTCGACGGACGTGCCGCAGCCGAAACGCAGTGTTGGAGATTATATCGGCGCATGAGCGGAATTGATGCAAAGACCGGGTTGCGCGATGCACTCGGCGACGAGCTTCGCGCCCGTATCCGCGGCAAGGCCAAGCCGATCGGCTCGCTCGGTCGCCTCGAAGACCTCGCGGTGCAGATCGGAATGGTTACGCGCTCTCTGAACCCCGACCTCGGTGCTGCAAAAATTCTCGTCTTCGCTGGCGATCACGGCATCACGGCCGAAGGCGTGACGGCATATCCATCGGTCGTGACGCGCGAGATCGCAAAACTGATTCTCGCTGGCAGCGCCGGGATCAACGTTCTGGCGCGCGCCGCTGGTGTCGGCGTCGAACTCATCGACGCCGGAATTCTCGAACCGTTGCCGCCACACGATTTGCTTGTCGACCGCCGCATCGGCGGCGGCACCAGGAACTCACGGCTCGAAGCCGCGATGACACCAGAGGAATGTGCCGCCGCGCTCGACGCAGGACGAATGATCGACGCGCGTCTCGGCGACGACAACGTCGGCATCGTCGGCTATGGCGAAATCGGCATCGGCAACACCAGCGCCGCCGCACTGATTGCGCACGTGCTGACCGGTATCGATCTCTCGCTGCTCGTTGGACCAGGTGCGGGCGCTCCGGCCTTGGGGATCGATCACAAACGCAAGGTGCTGTCTGAAGTCATCACACGCGCGGCAATCGACGCGACCGAACCTTCGACGCGTGCGCGCGAAGCTCTCCGCCAGTTCGGCGGCTTTGAGATCGCCATGATGGCCGGCGCGATGACGGCCGCAGCCTCGGCCGGTCGCATCGTCGTCGTGGATGGATTCATTTCGACCGTGGCGGCCATCGCGGCAATCGCGCTGAAACCGGAAACGCGCGCCTGCTGCGTCTTCGCCCATTGCTCGGCCGAGCCGGGACACACCGCATTGCTCGCCCATCTCCAGGTCAAACCGCTGCTCGAACTCGATATGCGGCTTGGCGAGGGAACCGGCGCGGCACTGGCGATCCCACTCGTCCGTGCAGCTGAGCTGATGTTGCGCGACATGGCCGATCTTCCGGGCGAGCATCCGGCATGATCGCCAACGAGCTGCGGCTGTTCCGGATCGCCCTGCAGTTTCTGACACGCCTCCCCATCGCGTCGATCACCGATCTGCCGCCGGATTGGCTGGCGCGATGCGCGAAATACATGCCGCTCGTCGGCGCCCTCGTCGGAGCTATTGCGGGCGGCGTCATCCTCGTCGCCGCCGTCATCTTCCCGGAACCGCTTCCGGTCATCATTGGCCTCGCGATAGCGATCGCGCTGACCGGTGCCCTGCACGAGGACGGTCTAGCCGATACCGCCGATGCCTTTGGTGGCGGCAGAACGCGTGAGCGTCGTCTCGAAATCATGCGCGACAGCCGTATCGGGACCTACGGTACGCTCGCGCTGATCGTTGCGCTGGCACTGAAAGCGGCGGCACTCATTCCCTTGGATCACATGTCCGCTGTGTACGTCCTGATCGCCGGGCACGCCGGCGCGCGTCTCGCCGCGGTGCTCACGCTCTGCATGTTGAGCCATGCAAGTGACGGCGCGACCAAGGTCAGCGAGAAGACGTCGGAAATGACGCTGCCGGAAATCGCCGTCGCCATCGCTTTAGGGTTAATCCCAGGGCTGCTCCTCCTGCAGTCCGCGACGTTCATGATCTCAATGATTTTCGCCTTCGCCGCCTCGGCCGCCGTGGCGCTGATGGCGAAGCGGCGGATCGGTGGATACACCGGCGATGTGCTGGGGGCGGTCGAGCAGATTTTTGAAACGACCTTCTTCATTTTCGCCGCGGCCGTGATTAGCGGTCCAGGCTGATTTTCTTAACGAAACAAGCAGGTTGTTGGCGCTTTTTGCCAATTTAATTGACCCCGTCCGGCTATGCACGATACTTGCATCGGGGGTCAGCGAAACCTGTGAATGGCCATTTCTAACGAGGTGCTGCGTATGTCTGAGCCAATTTTTCAAAATTGGACGAACGAGGTCAATGCCAATTGGGGCAAGGCCCCGTTAAGCATGAAGCACCGGCTGCATGAGCATCCCTTGTTTACGCTCGAAGCCATCGAACAGCTGATCGAAACCTATCCGCGCGAGCACTACGCGCTGGTGCATATGGGCGCGCAGGGCTCACCCAAGCAGAGCTGGCGCGAAGGCGACATCGGCAAGCTCACCGGCAAACAGGTCATCGACGCCATCGCGCAAGGCCGGATGTGGATCCATCTCTTCCGTGTCGGTCAGGTCGACAAGCGTTATGGCAAGCTCCTCGACGACATCTTCGAGGAGGTCGATCAGAACCTCGGTGGCTACAAGACGTTCACACGCCTCAACGGCATCATCATTTCGTCCCCCAACGCGCAGGTCTATTACCACTTCGACTCGGCCGGTCAGTCGCTCTGGCAAATCCGCGGCCGGAAACGCGTCTATCTCTATCCGACGACGCCGCCGTATCTCACCGAGGAAAGCCTCGAGTACGTGGCGATGTACGCCAACGAAATCGGCATCAAATACGACCCGTCCTACGAGAAAGAAGCGACCGAGTTTCTGCTTGAACCGGGCACGATGATGCACTGGCCGCTCTACACGCCGCACCGCGTCGAGAACCTCGACTGCGTCAACATCTCGATGACGACCGAATATTGGACCGAGAGCATTCGCCGGCGTCAGATGGTGAACCTCGCCAATGGCATCCTGCGCGAAAAGCTCGGTATCGTTCCGAAAAGCACGGCAACCTCGGGCGCCGGGTTCTGGGCGAAGGCCGCGTTGCAGGCAGGCGTTCGCCGCGCCGGTCTGCTGAAGAGGGAACAGAAGGCCAAGCGCCCGATCGAATTCAAACTCGATCCGAAGCGCCCCGGCGCTATCATCGATCTGGCGGCTGCGGCCGTATAGATTAAGGTACGTTACGTAGCGCCTTTGAAGTGTAATGCGTATGGCGACGGCGGGACTAGAGAACGGCACGATGCTGGACGTGGCGGCTCGGATCGAGTCGCGACGTTCGCTTTGGCGTGGCCCCCGTTTCATCGCGGAAGTCTTCGATGGGGCCGATGACGCGCTCGCTGCGCTGGAAGCGGTGCAGGGCGGCCTTGTCTCGACGGGATTTCAGACGCTCAACTGGCTGACGGTTCTCTACGAAGAACTGGCACCGGCGGAACACGCCCTGCCGCGCCTCGTCGTCGTTAGCGAACGGAACACCGGCGAGGTCGCGCTGATCCTGCCGCTGCTCATATCAAAAAAGCGATCGTTGACGGTCGCGCGCTTCGCCGACCTCGGCGTTTCCGACTACGGCAGTCCCATCCTCGGTCCGGCTATCCTCGGGAAAAGCCGCTCGATCCGGCGCGTTTGGCGCGCCGTCCGCAAAGCCATGCCCGACGTCGACCTCATTCGGCTCGAGCGTATGCCCGCCGAGATCGGCGGCAGAACCAACCCGCTTCTGACGCGCCGGGGCATCACACCGGCCCGTCATCCCGGCAACCTGTTGACCATTCCCGACACCGTCGAAGCCTTCCTGCGTTCGCGCGGCAAGAAATATCGCAAGGAAGTCGAGCGCTGCACCCGGCTCTGGGAAAAGGAAGGCGCGCCACGCTTCTATCGCGCCACCACGCCGGAAGAGATTGCGCGCGCCTATTCCGTGCTCGAAGAACAGCAGGCATCGCGGCACGGCGCATTGGGCAGCACATACGTTCTCGATAAGCCGGCTTACGGTGCATTCTATGAGCGACTCGCAATCGATGGTTCCGATGCCGGGCTTGCGTCGTTATTCGTGCTCGAAGCCAATGGCGAGATCATCGCGACGCTCTTCGGCATCGTGCACGACGGCACGTTCACCCTGCTGCGCATCGCGACGGGCGGCAATGCTTGGAGCCATCTCTCGCCGGGGCGCCTCGTCGTCGTCGAAGCGATGAAGCATTTTGTGGCGCAGAACGTCCGCCGTTTCGACATGGGCATCGGCGACTATCCGTTCAAACGCGGCTTCGGCGCCGAGAAAGTGCCGCTCTACGATCTGATCGTCGCCCGCGGCCTTTCGGCCGTGCCCGCCGCCATCTATCACCGC
>DATBRP010000160.1:0-3539 GCA_036560245.1 Hyphomicrobium sp. | reverse complement strand
CGTCGGCTACGGCGAAATCGGCATCGGCAACACCAGCGCCGCCGCACTGATAGCGCATGTGCTGACTGATATCGATCTCTCGCTGCTCGTTGGACCAGGTGCGGGCGCTCCGGCCTTGGGGATCGATCACAAACGCAAGGTGCTGTCTGAAGTCATCACGCGCGCGGCAATCGACGCGACCGAACCTTCGGCGCGTGCGCGCGAAGCTCTCCGCCAGTTCGGCGGCTTTGAGATCGCCATGATGGCCGGCGCGATGACGGCCGCGGCCTCGGCCGGTCGCATCGTCGTCGTGGATGGATTCATTTCGACCGTGGCGGCCATCGCGGCAATCGCGCTGAAACCGGAGACGCGCGCCTGCTGTGTCTTCGCCCATTGCTCGGCCGAGCCGGGACACACCGCATTGCTCGCCCATCTCCAGGTCAAACCGCTGCTCGAACTCGATATGCGGCTTGGCGAGGGAACCGGCGCGGCGCTGGCGATCCCGCTCGTTCGTGCTGCGGAACTGATGTTGCGCGACATGGCCGATCTTCCGGGCGAGCATCCGGCATGATCGCCCACGAGCTGCGGCTGTTCCGGATCGCCCTGCAGTTTCTGACACGCCTCCCGATCGCGTCGATCACCGATCTGCCGCCGGACTGGCTGGCGCGATGCGCGAAATACATGCCGCTCGTCGGCGCGCTCGTCGGAGCCATTGCGGGCGGTGTCATACTCATCGCCGCCGTCATCTTTCCGGAACCGCTTCCGGTCGTCATCGGCCTTGCGACAGCGATCGCCCTGACCGGCGCGCTGCACGAGGACGGTTTAGCCGATACGGCCGATGCCTTTGGTGGCGGCAGAACGCGTGAGCGTCGTCTCGAAATCATGCGCGACAGCCGCATCGGCACATACGGCACCATCGCTCTGATCGTTGCGCTGGCACTGAAAGCGGCGGCACTCATTCCCTTGGATCACATGTCCGCTGTGTACGTCCTAATAGCGGGGCACGCCGGCGCGCGTCTCGCCGCGGTGCTCACGCTCTGCATGTTGAGCCATGCAAGTGATGGCGCCACCAAGGTCAGCGAGATGACGTCGGAAATGACGCTGCCGGAAATCGCCGTCGCCATCGCTTTAGGGTTAATCCCAGGACTGCTCCTTCTGCAGTCCGCGACGTTCATGATCTCGATGATTTTCGCCTTCGCCGCGTCGGCCGCCGTGGCGCTGATGGCGAAGCGCCGGATCGGCGGATACACCGGCGATGTTCTGGGCGCGGTCGAGCAGATTTTCGAAACGACCTTCTTCATTTTCGCCGCAGCCGTGATCAGCGGTCCAGGCTGATTTTCTTAACGAAACAAGCGGGTTATTGGCTCTTTTTGCCAATTTAATTGACCCCGTCCGGCTATGCACGATACTTGCATCGGGGGTCAGCGAAACCTGTGAATGGCCATTTCGAACGAGGTGCTGCGTATGTCTGAGCCAATTTTTCAAAATTGGACAAATGAGGTCAATGCCAATTGGGGCAAGGCCCCGTTAAGCATGAAGCACCGGCTGCATGAACACCCGCTCTTTACGCTCGAAGCCATCGAACAGCTGATCGAGACCTATCCGCGCGAGCATTACGCGCTGGTACATATGGGCGCGCAGGGCTCGCCGAAGCAGAGCTGGCGCGAAGGCGACATCGGCAAGCTCACCGGCAAGCAGGTCATCGACGCCATCGCCCAAGGCCGGATGTGGATCCATCTTTTCCGCGTCGGTCAGGTCGACAAGCGTTACGGCAAGCTTCTCGACGACATCTTCGAAGAGGTCGATCAAAACCTCGGCGGCTACAAGACGTTTACGCGCCTCAACGGCATAATCATTTCCTCGCCCAACGCGCAGGTCTATTACCATTTCGACTCGGCCGGTCAGTCGCTCTGGCAGATCCGCGGCCGCAAGCGCGTCTATCTCTATCCAACGACGCCGCCGTATCTCACCGAGGAAAGCCTCGAGTACGTCGCGATGTACGCCAACGAAGTCGGCATCAAATACGATCAGTCCTACGAGAAAGAAGCGACCGAGTTTCTGCTCGAGCCGGGGACGATGATGCACTGGCCGCTCTACACGCCGCACCGCGTCGAGAACCTCGATTGCGTCAACATCTCGATGACGACCGAATATTGGACCGAGAGCATCCGCCGGCGTCAGATGGTGAACCTCGCCAATGGCATCCTGCGCGAAAAGCTAGGTATCGTTCCGAAAAGCACGGCAACCTCGGGCGCCGGGTTTTGGGCAAAAGCCGCGCTGCAGGCCGGCGTTCGCCGTGCCGGTCTGCTGAAGAGGGAACAGAAGGCCAAGCGCCCGATCGAATTCAAACTCGACCCGAAGCGCCCCGGCGCCATCATCGATCTGGCGGCTGCGGCCGAATAGATTAAGTTACGTAGCGCCTTTGAAGTGTAATGCGTATGGCGACGGCGGGACTAGAGAACGGCACGATGCTGGACGTGGCGGCTCGGATCGAGTCGCGACGTTCGCTTTGGCGCGGCCCCCGTTTCATCGCGGAAGTTTTCGATGGCGCCGATGACGCGCTCGCCGCGCTGGAAGCGGTGCAGGGCGGCCTCGTCTCGACGGGATTTCAGACGCTCAACTGGCTAACGGTCCTCTACGAAGAATTGGCGCCGGCGGAACACGCCATGCCGCGCCTCGTCGTCGTCAGCGAACGGAACACCGGCGAAGTCGCGCTGATCTTGCCGTTGCTCATCGCGAAAAAGCGGTCGCTGACGATCGCGCGCTTCGCCGATCTCGGCGTTTCCGATTACGGCAGTCCCATCCTCGGTCCGGCCATCATTGAGAAAAGCCGCTCGATCCGGCGCGTTTGGCGCGCCGTACGCAAGGCTATGCCCGACGTCGACCTCATTCGTCTCGAACGCATGCCGGCCGAGATCGGCGGCAGAGCTAACCCGCTTCTGACGCGCTGGGGCATCACACCGGCTCGTCATCCCGGCAACGTGTTGACCATTCCCGATACCGTCGAAGCCTTCCTGCGCTCGCGCGGCAAGAAATATCGCAAGGAAGTCGAGCGTTGCACCCGGCTCTGGGAAAAGGAAGGCGCGCCACGCTTCTATCGCGCCACCACGCCGGAACAGATTGCACGCGCTTATTCCGTGCTCGAAGAACAGCAGGCATCGCGGCACGGCGCGTTGGGCAGCACATACGTTCTCGATAAGCCGGCCTATGCTGCATTCTACGAGCGCCTTGCAATCGACGGCTCCGATGCCGGGCTTGCGTCGTTATTCGTGCTCGAAGCCAACGGCGAGATCATCGCGACACTTTTCGGCATCGTGCACGACGATACGTTCACCCTGCTGCGCATCGCGACGGGCGGCAATGCTTGGAGTCATCTCTCGCCGGGACGCCTCGTCGTCGTCGAATCGATGAAGCATTTCGTGGCGCAGAACGTCCGCCGTTTCGACATGGGCATCGGCGACTATCCGTTCAAACGCGGCTTCGGCGCCGAGAAAGTGCCGCTCTACGATCTGATCGTCGCCCGCGGCCTTTCGGCCGTGCCCGCCGCCATCTATCACCGC
>DATBRP010000159.1:0-4471 GCA_036560245.1 Hyphomicrobium sp. | reverse complement strand
GGCGATGAATGTTCCGGGATGAACCTTCTCGAAAACGCTGCCGCCTGCGTCGTCGTAATTGAAGCCGAGGTTGAGAAGCATCATCGCCGAAACGGTCAGGTAGAGCATCGCGACAACGGCGAGACCTATTCCGAAGAATCGGTTGTCGGGAGGGAAGTGCCGATCGCCGGAAATCAGACCGTTCATGCCGCGCATCTTTCTCGGGCCCGGCGGATTAAACGGTTTCGCCGTTCGACATCGTCAGGACCGCGCCGGTGATGCGGTCGCGCGCCGGCTGCAAGATCTCGATGGTATTTGCAATATCGTCGTGCGTCGTCACGCGGGCGCGCCCGACAACCATGATCTGGTCTGCCGCCGGCAGCAGACCGGTTGCGGCTTCGTCTTCCAGTACGGCTCCCGCATCGATGAAGACGAGATCGTAGTTCTGGCTCAGCCCGTTGAGGCCAGCCACCAGGCGGCGGCGCTGCTGCGTCTTCAGGGTGCGCAGATCGGCGAGCGCGATGGGCAGGAATGCCAGCCCGGATCGCTGATCGTGCGTCGTAATCTGGTTCAGGTGCTCCTTGTTGTCGAGAATGACGACATTGGTCGGTTTCAGCGACGTCGCAAAAATTGTCGACAGTACGGGATTGGTGGATGTCGCGTCGACGAGAAGGACGCGATCTCCCGCAAGCGCGGCTGCGTAAGCAACGGCAAGCGTCGTTGATGAATTACCAGCATCAGGCCGTGGCGAAACCATCATCACGGTGTGGGGGCGCCCTGGGCGCTGATGGGTTTTTATCTTTGACAGCAGCCGCAGAACCGCCTGACGATACGCAATGTCGGCTCGGCCTTTGGTGTCGCCGATTGCCAGCAGAAGATCGCTATAGTGCGCCGCTTTCGGCGCGTCGCCGATCAGCCGCGGCGAACGCAGCGGGACGAAACCGGCGGCGCCCTTAAGCGCCGGAATGCTCGAGACATTGGCAACTCCCGTTTCCTTCGCAAACTGCGCAAGAGAATGCACGCTGTCGTCGAGGTGATCGGCAATCAGCGCCCACGCCAAGCCAAGGCCAAGTCCACCGATAAGTCCCAGCCCGAGAATGAGCGTCGACATGGGTCTCGATGGCCGCGTCGGTAGCGACGGTGGCGTGATGATGCGCGCATCGGGCGTCGAAATGTTCTGCTGCTCTTGCGTTTCCTTAGCGCGCTGCAGAAACAGGCCCATGAGTTCACGGCTGGTCGTGACTTCCTGTTCCAACGCGCGTGCCTTGATTTGTGCGGTATTGAGCCGGGTAACGTCTTCCTTGGCTTTCTCGAGCTGAGCGCCGAGGTCGCGTTCGCGATTGACCGCCACGCCATAGTCGCTGCCGGCGGAGGCTGTGATGCGTTTCAGTTCGGCGTCGATCTGCTTTTTTACCTCGGCAAGCTGCGAGCGAACCTCGACCAAGACCGGATGATGAGGTTGCAACTGCGATGCGAGGGCCGCTTCACGTCGAGCCACCTGCGAATACTGTTCACGCAGCTTCTGGATCAACCCCGATCGAATGGCGTCGGGGAGCACGCTTGGGCCGGCGGTCGATTTCAGGGTCTTTTGTATTTGATCGTAACGCGCCTTGGCCTCGGCGGTGACGGCACGCGCGGTCGCAAGTTCGCTGTTGAGCTTAGTCAACTGCTGCTCGGATACGGCGCCGCCTTCCGACGTCAGAATGTTGTGGGCGCGCTTATAGTCGTCATAGCGTGTCTCGGCGGAGCGCACCTGATTGCGCAATTCGCCGAGGCGCGCATCGATGAGAGCATTAGCCCGCTTCGCATCCGCGCTTTTTGCAGCCGTCTGATCTGCGATATAGGCGTCGAGCACGCCTTGAGCGACATGCGCTGCCTTGGCGGGCGTCGAGGCAGTGACTTCGACATCGACGACGTAGGTTTTCTGCGCCCGTTTCACTTTGACCGAGTGCGCGAGAGAATTAAGCGCAAGTGTCGCCGCATCGGGCGCGGCCGGCCGGTGAACGATAAGGCTCTTGATCTTCGACAGCAGGCCGGGGTGGTGCGGCGGCGCGTATTCCGGGTCGTCGGCGAGGTGCATCGTGTCGACGACGCGCTTCAGGACAGCATCGGAAGTTATGATTTCAGCCTGGCTCTCGACGAGCGCGAGATCCGTACCATAGCCGCTGCCCTGGGCAGCTTCGTCCGAAACGACTTTGCGATTTCTCGGATCGACAAATAATGACGCCGATGCGGTGTACATCGGCTTTGCAAATGCAAGATAAGTGAAACCGAGGGCGAGGGAGATAAGCATTGCAGCGAGAATTTTCCGGGCGTTTCGCCGGAGAATCTCGATGAAGCCGCCAATATCGGTATCTCCCATATGCTGGCGGCTATTGGCGCCCGAAAGACTTGCAACAGCACTACTGACTTTCGGCATTCCAACGACCTGGGCATGGTAGGACGAAAATGGCGCCGATGGAGCGAGATCAACCCGCCGGTCCGATTGTGCCATTTTTGCCTCAAACGTATTAAAACCAGACGCAGTCATCCTCCTGGTTGCGAACGACGCCTAATAAAAGGCGCTCGCTATGACAGGACGAGCCGCTTGCGGGGGAAAGTGCAAGGCGCGTGCCCGAGGGCTCGCGACAATCCAGTCCGCAGTCAGTCACTCCTGCGGTGTCCCTTCGCGGACTTTGATTATGGTGAAGAGTTACGAATAACGACTGTGCGCCAATTGAGCGCGAAAAAAATTGGACCTAGCACGGTATATAGGCCCGTGAAATGCATTGCCGGTTCGCGGTGGGTCACAGACACATCGTAGAGCAGGCAGGGAATTGGAATCGTGTTCGATAGCGTAGAGCGACGTTCATCGCGCCGTGGAGTCGGGGTATCGCGTTTCGCGTTGACGCACGCGAGTCTCGCGGGCGCAGCGTTCATTATCGAATTGGTTTCTATTGTCCTGATCGCCGTCGCGACCGGCCTGGCCTATCATTATACTGTCTATGGCGAACCTGGACCGGTCGGAAGCTGTGCCGCAATCGGCAGCTTGGCTGGTCTTGGCTACGGTTTGGCGTTCCTCATTCCCGACGAATATGGCGTTGAAAGCCTGCTGGATGGACGCCGGACTCCGGGCCGTCTGTTCCTCGTCTGGAATCTCGTATTCGTCGGCCTCGCGGTGATCGGATTCCTGACCAAGGGGACCCAGATTTACTCGCGTGGCTGGCTCGTCCTCTTTTACGTCTTCGGTTTCGCCGGCGTTCTCTTCCTCAATTCCGCGATCAAAAGCGGATTGAGCTTGCTCATCGCGCATCATTGGGTACACCGCAGAAAGCTGATGATTGTCGCGACGGATGTCGATCTCGCTGCGATGGAACAGGAAATCGTAAGCGGCGCGCCGGGATTTGCCGTCGCCGCACGCGTTGCTCTCCCGCATGTCGCTTGTCGGGCGGAGGAAATCGACAGCGCACTCGAGGCCGCCGCCGCCAACGCGCGCGCTCTCGGAATCGAAGATGTCATTATTTCAAATACGCTTTCGGGCCACGATTTTCTTGAACGGACGGTTCACGCTTTCAGCGCACTGCCGATCGCCATTCATTTGAACGCTGGCGGTTTCGTCGGCCGCTTCCAGCACGCGCGTGTCGTCCGCTTCGGGCGCGCAGCAGCGCTCTCGTTGACGCGCTTACCGCTCGGACCGTTCGAAGCGGCAACGAAGCGTTGGTTCGACATCGCCACCTCGGCGGCGGCGCTTGTTTTACTAAGCCCGCTTTTCGCAATCATCGCTCTTGTCATTAAATGCGACAGCCGCGGCCCGGTCTTCTTTAAACAACGCCGCCGCGGCTACAACACGGCGGAATTCCGAATCTGGAAGTTCCGCACGATGACGACGCTGGACGACGGCGATACGGTGAAGCAGGCGACCGACGGCGATACCCGAATTACCTTCGTCGGCGATTTCCTGCGGCGCACGTCGCTTGATGAGCTGCCGCAGTTGATCAATGTGCTCAAGGGCGAGATGTCGCTCGTCGGACCGCGTCCGCACGCCGTCGCTCACGATCGCTTTTTCGAAAGACGGATCGCAGATTACCCGCGGCGGCTGAACGTGAAACCCGGCATTACCGGCTGGGCCCAGGTCAACGGCTTCCGCGGCGCGACCGAAACCGACGACGCCATGCGACAAAGGGTCGAGCACGATATCTTCTACATCGACAATTGCTCCGTCGGCTTCGACTTCTACATCCTGCTTCTGACGCTGATCTCGCCAAAGGCCAGCAGAAACGCTCGTTGACGCGCTCTTCGGACGAACATCGCCGGCGCGGGCAGGGATGCTACGGCCCGGCGAAAATCGACGGTTCATTCAAGAACTGACATGGCGTTTAAGTGATCTTTAGATAATCTAGGCAACGATTCTAGAGCGTCGGCGCAGTGCGCCCGTACCATCGTGCCGCGACCACTCGGGAGTTTCCCAATGCGCATTAAGTCCTTGATGGTGCTGGCCGCGATAGCGGCGGCT
>DATBRP010000158.1:0-6075 GCA_036560245.1 Hyphomicrobium sp. | reverse complement strand
AAAATCATCATGGCGAAGAACCCAACCGCCAAGCCGACGAAAAGGCCGGGCCCGAGGAACTGCCAGACCGACATGCCGCCGGCGCGCATGACGGCCAGTTCGCTTTTCCGATTGAGATAGATGAGGGCACTGATGCTGCCGACGAGAACGGCGAAGCCGATGAGAAATTCGATATAGGCGGGAAGCCGAAGCAGCGCGATGCGGACCAGCGTCGTGCCGGGAACGTCGCCGAACTTTCCCGACATTCGCAAGAGTTCGACGAAGTCGATCATGAAAATCAGCAGGGCGCATACGGCCAGCGTCGACACGATTGCGACGAAGAACATGCGGGCGATGTAACGCGAAAGCGTGAAGCCCATCATGGAAGCGCCTTTCGAGCCACCCCACGGCCAAGACGTTGCTGCGCCGCCGCCCACAACGATCCAGCGGCATTGACAATCCTACTGATTGCCCCGCGCCCGGATCTTTGCCGTTCCGTGCGCCGGATCATGATGAGCGACAGCGCGATGCAGCCGAGCGGCAGTCCATACGCCACCACGACCATGCCGGGATGCCGGACAATGGCGTTCGTCACCGCCAATCCGACGAGCCGGCATGTCGCCGCGACGACGAAGGTTATGACGAGGCTTTCGAGCCGGCTCGTTCGCGTCGACTGCGCCTGACCGACAAAGGCGATGATGAGAAATGCGAAGGCGATAGGGTAGAGCGGATTTGTGAACCGCTCATGCAACTCAGAGCGGAACTGACCAGGATGAGCCTGGAAAAGTTTGCTGTTTGGTCCGGGGTTTACCAGCTCGCTGTAATAGCGCTCGCGCGGCTTCAATTCGTCGGCGCCTGCGTCTTGCGGCTCGAAGCGATCGAGATCCACGACGTACTTGTCGAAGGCGATGATCTGGGGCGGTCCGTCGGCGTCGGTACGGCGAATGATGTGTCCGTTGGTCATCACGAGATAGGCCGTACCATCCTGCTTCACGATCGTGCCGTGCTCGGCGAGATAGCTTTGCGACTGCGCCTTGTCACGCGTGTCGTGCATGACAAGGCCGAGAAGCTCGCCCTCCGCATCGCGGTCGCGAATGTGGAACATCAGGCCGGCTTCGGGGCTCGAAAAGCGGCCCGGCTGAATGACCTGGGTGAGAAGATCGCTTCGCACCTGCACCAGGTAGTCACGCAGCAGCCGCATGCTCCATGGTTGCGCTAGATGGCTGACGAACGCGAGAAAAATGCTGACGAGAAGCGCCAGAAGCAGGAGAGGCCGCGCCGCCGTCCAAACTTTCGCGCCCGATGCGGAAAGCACGATGAGTTCGCTGTCGGTGTTCAGACGGTTGAGGGTGTGGAGTGCCGCGATCAGGTACGAGAAGGGGGCGATAATCGCCATCAGATTAGGCACGGCCAGCGACGTCATCTTGATGAGCATCCAGGTGTCTTGCCCCTCGCTCGTCACGACATTGAACTGACGCAGCGCCAGCGCAATCCAGACGACTCCGGTGAGCGACACCATGATGAGCAGAAACGAACCGACGGCCTGCCGGAACACGTATTTCGAGAAGATTCGCATGCGTTCGCCGTTCCCCTCCGGCCACGCCGGTAACGGCGCGCCAACCGCCGGCCCTCGCGTCTATACCCTCAAGCGTTCGGGCTCCCATAGCACCGTGGCGGAATTTCGGCTGTGCACGATTGGACCAGATCGAATCAGCATTGGAAGACAATAAGTTAGAACGCGTGTGAGGTTTAGGTTGCAGAGCGGGGCAAAACCCCGTCTTGCCATGATCCGGCGAACGACTAAGTTGAGTCGTCCAACCATCACTCATCGCCGTCACCGCGCCGAGGCGACCGTCCGGACCGCGGATCGGCGTCTGCGCCCCCACCTAACCTTCGATCCGCGCGAGCCCTCATTTCCCAAGGAGCCATCCCGACATGTCCGACCGTCTTGAAATCACTTTCGCGTCTCTCAATGCCGATCCCGAGGCCGTAACCGTCATACTGGCCGGCGACGGCGTGGAACTTGGACCGAAAGCGCGCGAGTTCGAGACGAAATCGGCCGGAGCCGTCAGCAAGGCTGCCGCCGCCGCCGATTACAAGGGTAAGTACAAATCGTCGATCGAAATTCTGGCGCCGGCCAAGCTTGGCATCAACCGGCTGATCGTTGGCGGGTTGGGCAAGGAGGGCACGCTCGATGCCCGGCAGTATATTGAGCTTGGCGGCGCACTGCTGGCTGCGATCCAGAACCGCAAGGCGACCTCCGCCAGCCTGATCGTCGACGTCGAGGGTGACGACGATCTCTCGACCGAACAGATCGCCGCGTTGATTGCGCAAGGCGCGATGCTGCGGCACTACAACTTCAAAAAATATATGACCAAGAAGTCGGGCGACGACGCGGCAGCCGACAAAGACGGTCTCAAAAAGCTCATCGTGCATGTCGCGCATCCCGACAAGGCCAAGGCCGCGTTCCAGCCGCTGAAAGCCGTCGCGAACGGCGTCAACCTGGCTCGCGATCTCGTCAACGAGCCGGCCAATATCCTGGGGCCCGTCGAACTTGCCGAGAAGACGAAAGCGCTCGAAAAGCTTGGCGTTTCCGTTGAAATCCTCGACGTCAAAGACATGGAGAAGCTCGGCATGGGCTCGCTCCTTTGCGTCGGGCAGGGAAGCACGCGGCCGTCGCGCCTCGCCGTCATGGTCTGGAACGGCGCCAAGGGTGCGAAGAAACAAAAGCCCGTATGTTTCGTCGGCAAGGGTGTCGTGTTCGATACCGGTGGCATTTCGATCAAGCCCGCCTCCGGCATGGAGGACATGAAGGGCGACATGGGTGGCGCGGCAGCCGTCATCGGCACGATGCACGCGCTGGCCGAGCGCAAGGCCAACGTCAACGCCGTCGGCCTCGTCGGCTGTGTCGAGAACATGCCGTCGGGCAATGCCGTTCGCCCCGGCGATATCGTGACGTCGATGTCGGGCCAGACGATCGAAGTCATCAACACCGACGCCGAAGGCCGCCTCGTGCTTGCCGATGTGCTTTGGTACGCGCAGGAGCATTTCAAGCCGAAGCTCATCATCGATCTCGCGACGCTCACCGGCGCGATCATGATTGCACTCGGCAAGGAATACGCCGGCATGTTCGTCAACGACGACAAACTTTCGGACGACCTGCTTTCGGCATCACGCACAACGGGCGAAAAGCTCTGGCGCATGCCGCTCGACAAGGCGTTCGACAAGATGATGGATTCAAAGAACGCCGACATGAAGAACACCGGCGGGCGCTGGGGCGGCGCGGCGTCGGCGGCGGCCTTCCTGCAGCGTTTCGTCCAGAAGGAAACGCCCTGGTGCCATATCGATCTCGCCGGCACCGCGATGGACGGCAGCCGCAACGACATCAATCAGAGCTGGGGCGCCGGCTGGGGCGTGCGTCTGCTCGACAAGTTCGTCGCCGAGCATCACGAGAAGAGCGAAAAGTAAGCACAGGATCGATACGGCCGGGCGCCAGGCGGCGCTCGGCCAAATTCTACATCACATTGATTTAATGTTGTGTTTTATATCTAGTTTCCATAATATACATTATGCGAATCCAGGATGGGGCCAACCGCACTTAGAAATGCCTGCGGCGCAGATGCCGCTTGAGCCGTTCCCATTGCGGGAATGTGGGACGCTTTTCCTGCGGCGGTCCCAACAGCGCTAGTTGCTCGTCCCAAACCGCGTTATTGCCGCGCCACTCCGCTTGGCCATGCGTCTGCTGGCCCTCGTCGCGCAAAACCACGGTCTTGAAATTCAATCGCGGAAACCAGCGTGCGAGTACGCCATCGAGTTCGTTCGGCAATTCAAAGCTGGCCATTGCATGGATGACGAACGTCAGAGGCGTGTCTCCGGATAATGCCTCACGGGTCGCGTCGCAAAGACGTTCGTGCGCCGTAAAGCCCGCCTCGTAACTGGCATTAAAGGCGTCCTCGACCTCGTGCGAATACCGGGTGCCATAACGCATGTTGTAGAGATAGCCGCCGGCGCGCTTCACGTCGCCGGCTTCAAACATGCCGCGGAAGTCGCGTTGGAGATATTCGTAGAGCGCCTGGGGCGGAGTGATCTGACGATCGAAGATGCTCGGCAGGCATCGCTGCTTTCCGAAATAGCGGCGAATCTGAAAGCCCGCCCGGCAATCGTAGCCGAGGCTTAGGAATTTTACAGCGCTATCCGTCCCGTCCATCGCTTCCGGTTCTATTCCGAAGCTTTATTCGGCGATACTCCAAATTCCGCTCAATCGTCGTGGTGCCGTCGGTCGCGACGCCTGCGAAACATCATCTCATCAACGGAATCGACGGCCGCCCAAAACCCGCATGAGAATGGTCCCACCGTGTAGCCCGCCGCGAGACCGACCGAATACCAAAAGTAGATTACGATCTTTTTCACAGGCCCCCGCCTCCGGCTAGATATGCCCGAGATGTCGTAATATTTCCCGGGAACAGGGCTCAAATTCCGAAGCCAGAAGCATCGCCCGCGTCGAACCCGGCGGGTTCATAGCACAAGGACGATATTGTTAAATTTAACAATTTGTATGCTGAATACTAAGCGTCCTCACGCAGGCTTGGGCCGCGGTACCAGAACGGAAACGGCACGCCCATGATCAACATCACGAACGCGAGCACGGCGTTGCGGATGGGACGCCGTTCGAAGTTCGTGCTCTCGAGCGACATGTAGCCCGGCACGTCTCGAACGTCGGCGATCAAAGCCACGGCGTTTTCGAGGTCGGCTTCCTCGACCAGAATGGAAACACCGTCGAACAGGATCGTGAAGTACGGACACTGCGAGACAATGTCCTTGCCGGCGGTTGCGAAGCGGATGCCGTGTGCCTCGAGCAAGCTCTCGATGACGAGAGCTTCCGGCATCATCAATGTCGTGTGGGCGCGAACGAGCGGCATGCACGTGCCTCCACTGGCGTCAGACCCGGCTTTCGAGCGTCCTTATTCCTTCGGCTATCAGAACCGCGTAAAGCGCCAGCACGAAACCCGACAGCATGTTGACGGAAACGATGGCGCCGATCGCCTGGGCCAAGGTCGGATCGAAAACCCAGGAGAGCATACGTACCACGATCTCGTCGAAGCTCTGTTTCAGAAGAAACAAGAATTCGCTTGCCTGCTGCATCGACGGTTTGACCGGCAGATCAAAGGCTGCGCGTTTCGCAAGCTCGGTGATGCCCGGCGCCGGCAGGAACGTCAGTCCGGCTGAGAACAAAAGCCCGAGCGGCGCGGCAAGTCTGAAATAGCCCCACCGCAACGGTCGTGCCTTGAGGCGGTTGATCAGAGCGCGAACGACCTGCACGCCGAGAAACAGGCTCGCCGCGAAGATCACCGCGACCCACCTCAGGCGCTCGTGGTCGGTACCGAGGAACGTCAGCAGACCAACGACGCCCGCAAGGATGGCCTTGGTCAAAGATTCGATCGTTCCCACGGCGACGATCAGGTAGATCGACCGCCCCGGTGTTCGATCGAAATAGAACGGAAATTCGTACTTCAGCCGCGCGATCTCGAGCGCCGCGCCGACGCCAAGCGCCAGCAACGCCGTTCCGCCTGCGAAGATGAGCGGCGCCGTGAAGCCGACCCAAGCGACGCCGCAGATCGCGGCCAGCTCCAGCGCCATCATCAGGCCGTTGAAGAGGATGTACATGTGCGCCGCCCCCGGTCTCGCGTCCACACTAGCAGACGCGGACCAACCGGCAATGGTGGGAGCAGCGGTCGTCTCGTAGGACGGGAACCGCTCACGATGTCATCCCGGCTCGATCTTCGGCTACGCCTGCGATCGTCCGGGATGACAAGTGCGAGATGGAAATCAGCTCGTCAGCTTGTCGAGGTAGAGGTTGCATCACCCGGGCGTGGCAGCGCCTCCTCTCGCCGGACCGCGCCGCTTCCTCTAGTCTCCGCGCAACCTCAAAGGGATCGACATGACGGACGCATTTACGCCCTCGCGCGACATTGCACGGCTCATCGAAATCATGGCGGCGCTCAGAACGCCGGTGACGGGGTGTCCGTGGGACCTCGAGCAGAATTTCGAGACGATCGCGCCTTATACGATCGAGGAAGCCTACGAGGTCGCGGACGC
>DATBRP010000157.1:0-4059 GCA_036560245.1 Hyphomicrobium sp. | reverse complement strand
GCCGTAAGGCTATATGCTCTTACGCTTGCTCGGACTGCGCGGCCTCAATACGGTCGCGGAATCATCGAGAGACGACACCGGGGGATCGCGCATGAAGCCCGAAACCAACGCTAAAGGCGTCAGCCGCGAAGCTGCGGCGGGATTGACGCTGCTGGCCGCAGCGGTCCTCGCGCTCGTCGTCGCCAATTCGCCACTGCGCGAGGCCTATGACGGTCTGCTCGCAACTCCGCTGACCATCGGGGCTGCGCCACTCGTCCTATCGAAGCCGTTGCTGCTCTGGGTCAACGACGGCCTCATGGCGATCTTCTTTTTCCTCGTCGGACTCGAGATCAAACGCGAAGCCCTGCGCGGCACGCTGTCGAGCCGCAAAGCTGCTTCTCTGCCCCTCATCGCGGCGTTGGGGGGCATGATCGCGCCCGCGCTCATCTATTCGGCCATCAACTGGGACAACGACGTGGCGCTCAGGGGTTGGGCCATTCCGGCGGCAACCGATATCGCATTCGCCGTCGGCGTGCTGGCGTTGCTTGGCCGGCGCGTGCCGCAAAGCCTCAAAGTTTTCCTGCTGGCGCTTGCCATTATCGACGATCTCGGCGCCATCCTCATCATCGCATTTTTCTATACCAGCGATCTCTCGCTTTCGCTTTTGGCCCTCGCGTTTGCCGGGATCGCGATCCTAGCGTTCCTAAACCATCTGAGCGTGCTGCGGGTCTGGCCCTATCTTCTCGTTGGTGCTTTCGTGTGGGTCTGCGTGCTGAAATCCGGAGTGCACGCGACGCTCGCGGGGGTTGCAACGGCGCTCGCTATTCCGTTAACCGGAATAAACAAAAAACAGGAAGGCCCACTGGAAGGTCTGGAGCGGCGGCTAAGCCCGTGGGTGACTTTTCTCATCCTGCCGATTTTCGCCTTCGCCAACGCAGGCGTTTCGTTCGCGAACATGGCCGTAACAGAGCTTTTCTCGCCGATACCGCTGGGCATTGCGCTCGGCCTGATCGTGGGCAAGCCGCTCGGTATTTACGGATTTGCGCGCGTCGCAATCGGGAGCGGTCTGGGCGCCAAGCCGGACGGCGCGACCCACATGCAGCTTTTCGGCACAGCGATTCTTGGCGGCATCGGCTTCACGATGAGCTTGTTCATCGGCATGCTGGCATTCCCAGACATTCAGACTAGCTATGACGTCAAACTGGGTGTTCTCGCCGGCTCGCTGGTATCGGCTATCGCCGGTTATGTCGTGCTGTCGCGTTGGCAGAACGAAACGCCGATTGGAAAAACCAAGCGCTGACAGGTTCTACGCAGGAGACGACACCAAGATGAAAAGCTTCCCCGACGCGCTTGCTGATCGCTATCGTCGCTTTAAATTCCGGTACTTTGCGCCCAACGCTGCGCACTACGAAGAGCTGGCGACGCACGGGCAGAATCCTGACACGATGGTCATTTCCTGCTCGGACAGCCGCGTCGATCCCGAAACGATCTTCAGCGCGATGCCGGGTGAGCTTTTCGTGCTTCGCAATATCGCGAACCTCGTTCCACCCTTCGAAACCGGCGGGCATTATCACGGCGTCAGCTCGGCGATCGAGTTTGCGATTTTGAATCTCGATCTCAAACACCTGATCGTCATTGGTCATTCGGGCTGCGGCGGCATCAAGGCCGCGCTCGATCAAAAAGCAGCCATTCAAACGGAAGCGCAGTTTATTTCACGCTGGATGTCGATGCTGGATGAGGCCCGTCTCGCGGTTCTCGCGTCCCATCAGAACGCAACGCCAGAAGAAAGGCAGCGTGCGCTCGAGCTGGCAGGGATCAAACAGACCCTCAAGAATCTCCGGACGTTTCCTTTCGTGCGCGAACGTGAAGAGAGCGGGAAGCTCCAGCTCCACGGTGCGCACTTCGATATCAAGACCGGCACGCTCAGCGTCTATGATAACGCGACCAAGGAATTCAAAGCGCTGTAGATCGACGTCGCTTGCCGGTGCTTCAGGACCTGGATGCTGACTAGCCCGCGCCCGCGCGGGCTTTTTCGATTGCGGGAAGCAGCTTGGTCGTCAGCGAATCGGCTGAGATCGGACCGACGTGCTTGTAGACGATCTGGCCCTTGCCGTTGACGACGAACGTCTCGGGCGTTCCGTAGACACCCCAATCGATCGCGGCGCGGCCCTGCGCGTCGGTGCCAACGGCCGTGAAGGGATTGCCGTAACGGCCGATGAAGCGGCGTGCGGCCTCCGGCCGATCCTTGTAGTTGACGCCGTAAATCGCGACGTCTGTCATCGTTTTCAGCTTCTCAAGCATCGAATGCTCTTCGATGCAGGGCTCGCACCACGAGGCCCAGTAATTGACGACGGACACCTTTCCTTGCGCGAGATCACCACTCGTGAATCCAGGCTCCGGCTTGCCGTCGGCTTCGAGCCCTTCGACGGCGGGGAAGACACCTTGCGGCACAGGCTTGCCGACGAGAGTCGACGGCACCAGCGACGGATCGCCCGAATGGAGCGCCACCGCGAAAAACGCCGCGACGAAAATGAAGATCAGCACCGGAAGCAGGCGCAACATTTGAGATCGGTCTCCGTCTACCCGCTTACCCTGCCGCCTTCGCGGAGCGTCGCTTGACGCCGCGCCTCTCGAGCGCTTCGAGATCGGCTGCCTGTTTTTTTCCGTCGAAAATCAACCAGCAGGTGAGGCCTGCAACGGTCAATGCCACGACGGCATAGGAAATCCAGATAAACGCTGCGTGCGGTCCGAGATCCATCGCGCCTACTCCCCCGCCGTTTGGGCCGCGAGGCGGTCACGCCCGGCGACGGCCTGCGCGCGCAGGGCCTTGACGCGCCGGCGCAACACTTCATTGCGCATGGCTTTCAGGTGCATCGCAAAGAAGAGCAGCGTGAAGCCAAGCGCCATGACCAATAGCGGCCAGCGCATGCTGGGGTCGACGGTCGATGTGAAATCGGTCGACGGCTGATGCAGCGTGTTCCACCAATTGACCGAAAACTTGATGATCGGAAGGATCGTCACGCCGACAAGGGCGAGCACCGCCGTCAGTTTCGCGGCGGCGGATTCATCCTCGAGCGAAGCCCTGAGCGCGATCAATCCGAGATAAAGGAAAAATAAGATCAGCACCGATGTCAGGCGCGCATCCCAGACCCAGTAGGTACCCCACATCGGCTTGCCCCAGAGCGATCCCGTCAACAACGCCAGAAAAGTGAAGGCTGCGCCGATCGGCGCTGCAGCCTTCGCCGAGACATCGGCGAGGGGATGGCGGAAGACGAGAAGTCCGAAGCTCGATACCGCAATCAATCCGTAGACCATCATCGACAGCCAGGCGCAGGGCACGTGGATGTACATGATGCGTACCGTCTCGCCCTGCTGATAATCGGGGGGCGAGTCGAAGAAAGCCAGGTAAAGGCCATAGACCACTAACGCGGCGGCGATGCCCGACACCCAGGGAAGAATCCGGGCCGAAAGCTCCATGAACCGAGTGGGATTGGCGAGTTGCTGCGTCAGCGTCTGCATGGGCGGGATTTAAGCCTTTCATGGCGGCGGCGCAACGAAGCCGAGATTACCGTTTATTGAAGTTGTATCCGGAGAGCGGCCGCTGCGGCCATAGGACCAAGTACTGCGGCAGCGAGAGAAATGGCCGTCAAAATCAGGAACGAGGCACCTAAGCCGCTCGGACCGGCCGTAGCGCTGACCGCAGCGATGCCGAAAATCAGCGTTGGAACGTAAAGCGGCAGGACAATGAGAGCGAGGAGCAGGCCGCCGCGGCGCGCCTTCACCGTTAATGCCGCTCCGATGGCCCCGAGGAAGCTCACGGCCGGAGTGCCGGCCAGCGTCGTCGCGACGAGGATCGGATAGGACCGAAGATCGAGATTGAGCAGAATGCCGAGCACGGGAGCCAGCAGCGCCAAGGGAATGCCGGTCGTGATCCAGTGTGCGAGAGACTTCGCCGCCGCGACCAATTCCAGCGGCAGCCGTCCGGTCGACAGCACATCCAGCGTGCCGTCCTCATAGTCGGCTTCGAAAATCCGATTCAGCGACAGGAGTGCCGCCAACAACAATGCGATCCACAAAACG
>DATBRP010000156.1:0-5341 GCA_036560245.1 Hyphomicrobium sp. | reverse complement strand
GATTGTCTCGGCAATCTGGTTCTCATCACGCAACAGGAAAATGACCGGGCCCGTAATGCCTCGTGGGCCGAGAAAAAGGAAATCTATGGCAAGGTTTCTTCGGACAAGGCTCCGTTGCTCGCCATCACGCGCGACGTGCTTGGCGAACGCGACTGGCGGCGTCCGGAGATCGAGGTTCGCGAGCAGCGGCTGCTCGGACTGATCGAGAAGCTCTGGCGCATCGACATTCAATCGCAGCGGCCGGCTTCGCGCAGCATTGCTCAGGTTCAGGAACAAGCGAAGACCTTGCCGCCGCTCGCTTAGCCGTCCTGCACGGCCTTAGGCTTCTACGAGTTCGCCGGCGAGCGCCTTGGCAATCAGAGCGCGCGTTTCTGGAATTCCGTAGAGTGCAATGAAGGAACCGAAACGCGGACCTTTGCTTTCGCCGAGCAAGATTTCATAAATGCTATTGAACCAGGCGTTCGAGACGCCCGGCCTCTCCGGCGTTGCATTTTTGGCGGCGAAATCGTGATACCGCGGTACGCCGCGTCCAACATCGTACAGGATGGTTTGGAGTTCTTCGGCGCTGGCGCCGGGAGAAGCCTTGGCCAAGGCTGACGAAAGGGCCTCGAGGGCGGTGCGTTCCACATCGTCCGGCGCGCGGTGGCGCTTTTTCGTCTTCACGAAGTCGGTGTAGTAACGGACGGCGTAGCCGGCGAGTTGATCGAGAAGCGGATAGGCTTCGGGCGTCGCGTCCGGCAGATGGCGTTTGATAAACCCCCACAGCACGGATTTGTCCTCCGCGTTCGAAGCGGCGACAAGGTTGAGCAGCAACGCGAAGGTGATCGGAATTTCGCCTGCAGGCGGCGTGCCGCCATGCACGTGCCAGATAGCGTTGTCGAGACGCGCTTTCTCGTCTTGGCGCGGATAAGCGGCGAGCAACTGCAGGTATTCGTCGACTGCACGCGGAATGACGTCGAAATAGAGCTTCTTGGCGCTCTTCGGCTTTTGGAACATGAAAAGCGACAGGCTTTCGGGCGACGCATACGTCAGCCAGTCCTCGATCGTCAGGCCGTTGCCCTTCGACTTTGAAATTTTCTCGCCGTTCTGGTCGAGGAAGAGCTCGTAGTTGAACCCTTCAGGCGGCGTTCCGCCGAGCGCCTTGCAGATTTTGGACGACAGCGTGACGCTGTCGATCAAGTCCTTGCCGGCCATCTCGTAGTCGACGCCAAGTGCTGTCCAGCGCATCGCCCAGTCGGCTTTCCACTGACACTTGACGCGTCCGCCGGTGACAGGCGTCTCGATTTTTTCGCCGGTTTCAGGATCGAGATAGGTGATCGTTCCAGCTTTGACGTCGCGCGCCACCATCGGCACCTGCAAAACGCGGCCGGTGCGCTGACAGACGGGAAGGAAGGGCGAATAGGTCGCTTGCCGTTCGGCGCCCAGCGTCGGCAGGATGATGTCCATCACCTTGTCGTAGGCTGCGAGCATCTTGAGCAGCGTCGCGTCGAACATGCCTGACGCATAGCATTCGGTGGCGGAAAAGAACTCATAGTCGAAACCGAAGCGATCGAGGAAATCGCGCAGCATGGCATTGTTGTGGTGTGCGAAGCTCTCGAACTTGCCGAACGGATCGGGCACGCGCGTCAGCGGCTGTTCCAGGTGCTTCTGCAGCATGTCCTGGTTCGGTACGTTCGTCGGTACTTTGCGCAGGCCGTCCATATCGTCCGAGAAGCAGATCAGACGTGTCTTGGGCTTGCCTTCGGTCAACAATTCAAAAGCGCGGCGCACCATCGTGGTACGCGCGACCTCTCCGAACGTGCCGATGTGCGGCAAGCCCGACGGTCCATAGCCGGTTTCAAAAAGCACGGTTTTTGCCGCGCCGTCCGGCAGCCGCTCAAGGCGCTTGATCAGCCGACGCGCTTCTTCGAATGGCCAGGCTCTGGCGTCGGGACTGGCGGCGGTTTGCGCGGGCGTAAAGACAAGTGAGGTCATCGGCTGCGACTGCTGTTTTTTGGGATTAATTTGAGAACGGACATTCTCCGGATAGTTCAGTGGAGAATGACTTTGGGCGCACCGTAGGTTGCAAGGCGGCGAGCGTCAACGCGGCTGCGGAAGGTCCGCAATAAATGCCGCAACGGCATCGGCGGCGGCGGCAAGGTTTCCCTTGCGGGTGAACCCCGATCTTCCGCGTGGTCCGAAATCGTGGTCGCCGTCATCGGCCCACGTAAAGGCGATGTTTTTCGACAGCAACAGCTTTTCAATTTCGGCGCGGTTGCCGAAGGGATCGCGTTCGCCTTGGATGATGAGCGCAGGACACTTCAGCGTTTCGAGATGCGCCGTATGAAGCTTTTCCGGTGTGTTCGGCGGATGAAATGGATAGCCGAGACAGACGAGACCGGCGATTTCGCCCTGTTCGTAAAGGTCGTCCGCTATGAGGCTCGCGACCCGGCCGCCGAGAGATTTGCCGCCGATCACCGTCTTGCGATTATCCGTTCGGCCTTTTGCCAAGGATCGCACCACATCGCGATATTGGCCGGTCAATGCCTCGGCTTTCGGCGGCGGACGCTTTGGACCTCCTGTGCGCCGGGATGCCATGTACTCGAATTCAAAGCTCGTTACGGAGATGCCGCGTTCGGTAAGCAACTCAGTCATGGTGGCGAAGAATGGCGACGAAATACCGGCTCCCGCGCCATGTGCCAGGATCAGATGACAACGGGCGTTTCTCGGCCCGGTTTCGAGGACGAAGGACAGACCGAATTCCTTTCAGGCGTTACTCGCAGATTGTGGCGTGGGAGAAGGGTCGAATTTGAAGCGATGTTGTCTCAGTGCATCGGATATCGCGCAAGACATAGACGGGGCGGCTCGCGATCACATGCCTAAGCCGCCGTATTACGGGCCTTTGGCCGCGTAAAAGCGGCGTCCAGGATCATGAGTCGGACTTTTGCCTGAGTATGGAGTACAATGCCGGGTCTTTTGGCAAACGCGGGGATCGAGCATGAGGGCCGTAAGGCTGTTCGCGCTGCTTTTCGCGCCGTGCTTGGTCGGGCTTGCCTTGATCCGGCACGAGGGCTTGCTGCCTGCTGCCTTGCAGTTCGTCGGGCCGTTGCTCGCCGATCCAAAGCCGACCGTCGAAGCCGCGCAGCATCCCGAAGTCGAGCCGCCGGAGGATCCTCCGCATGCCGCCGCCGCGTCTCCTTCGCCGGCGGGCCACAACCTGCCGTCTTTTGTACCTGAAAGCCGATCGCTGACATTTTCCAGCGAAAACGATGCTGCGTCGTCCGAGCCGGACGGAAAGCCGAGCCCGGCGACGACTGGCTCGACAGATCCGGCACCCACTCCCGGCGCGAGGCAGGTCGATATCAAGGTCGAGCCGATATCCGGTGCGACTAAGGCTCCGGCATGGCCGCAGTTCATCGGCGCCAATACCCTTTTCGGCGCCGTCAAGAAGCCAGTGCCGCTCGCTGCGCGCGCCATCGGATATTACGCTCACGGCTGTCTCTCGGGCGCTGTTCCGTTGCCGATCGATGGACCCGCCTGGCAGGAGATGCGGCTATCGCGTAATCGCAATTGGGGACATCCAGAACTGATTGCTCTGATCGAGCGTTTCGCCAAGGACGCGCAAAAGCTTGACGGCTGGCCGGGCCTTCTGGTCGGGGACATCGCGCAGCCCCGCGGCGGTCCGATGCTGAATGGGCACGCCAGCCATCAGGTCGGGCTCGATGCCGACATCTGGCTGACGCCGATGCCCGAGCGGCGGCTTACGCCGAAGGAGCGCGAGGACATTCAGGCTACGTCCATGCTCGACAAGACCGAACTCGCCGTCGATCCGAAAGTCTTCACAGACAAGCAAGTGGCGTTGATCAAGCGCGCGGCATCCTATCCGGAGGTCGAGCGCATTTTCGTGCATCCGGCGATCAAGAAGGCCTTGTGCGAGGCCGCTGGAACGGATCGCAAATGGCTTGGCAAAGTGCGGCCGTACTACGGGCATTACTACCATTTTCATATGCGCATCAAATGTCCGGCGGGTTTCGCGGGGTGCAAGTCTCAAGTTCCTCCGACGGGCAATGACGGCTGCGGAAAAGAAGTCGACCAATGGCTGGCGCGGGTGATACCGGCGAAAGGGCCGCCGCACTCACCGCCCTCGGACGTCGTCAACGTGAGGCCGCCAAAGCCGCCGGTCATGCTGGCGGATTTGCCTGCAGAATGCCGTTCGCTTCTGACTGCCGACCCGGACCCCGTGCCTGTGCCTCAGAAAGCCCTGATGACGAAGGCGGCGGTTCACCAAGCCTTGAAGAAGGCTGCCGCAGCTAGGGTCGCTTTCGCGAAGGCGGCCGGCTTCACGATCGTGCCGGCGACGGCCGCCGCTGCCGCCGCTAGCCCCGCGTTGGGTCCGCACATGCGCAAGACGAAAACGGTGGCAGCCGAGAAGAAGTAATTCCCGGCCGCCATGTCGCGCTCGATCTCAAGATGTCGCGAGTTTCCTAGACTTTCGCTTCGGCGGCCGGAGCAGGGCAAGTCACGCCCGTCCCAGCCAGCCCGCAATAGCCGTGCGGCACCTTGGCCAGATACTGCTGGTGATATTCTTCCGCGAGATATACGGGACCGGCGCTCTTTATTTCGGTCGTGATGGCGCCATAGCCTTTCGCGGCGACGGCCTTCGCATAGGCCTGCTCGGACGCTTTCGCGGCGGCAAGCTGCTCGGGCGTCGTCGTGTATATCGTGGACCGGTACTGGGTGCCGATATCGTTGCCCTGCCGGAAGCCCTGCGTCGGATCGTGGGCTTCCCAGAATGTCTTCAGCAGACGCTCGTAGGGTAGAACCTTCGGGTCGAAGACGACGACGACAATCTCGGCGTGCCCGGTGTGTCCCGAGCAGAGCTCTTCGTAAGTCGGATTTTGCGTGAAGCCACCGGCATAGCCGGCGGCCGTGATCCAGATACCGTCGCCGAGCTGCCAGAAAAGCCGTTCTGCGCCCCAAAAGCAGCCGAGTCCGAAAATCGCGATCTCCAATCCCTGAGGGTAAGGTCCGTTAAGCGGCCGCGAAAAAAGGTAGTGCTCCGCGGTCGCGGAGAGGATGGGGGAGGGCCGGCCCTTCGGAGCGGTCTCGGGTGTCGGCATGGCGCCGTGGCGTTCGGCAAACATGGATTGGCTCCTTTTTGTTATTGGGTTGATGCCCCGTATACGCCGGCAGAAGCGCAAACGTTGCAAGATCGGCTCCCGATTGGGCCCGACGCCCAAAGTCCGCCGCGCCTGCTACAGACCTCAATAATCGTTCATGAATATGCGTACGCGTTGTCGCGGGCGACTGAGGAAACCTGCGCCAACGGCCAGCCCGAGAAAGATCAGCGAAGCCGGCAGAG
>DATBRP010000155.1:0-3428 GCA_036560245.1 Hyphomicrobium sp. | reverse complement strand
CTTCATCATCACATTCGCGGTTGACGAGGGGCAGCTCTATTCGTTCGGCGCCATCAATATCGAAAGCTCGCTCCCGGGCATCGATCCCGTGGCCTATAAAAGCGAACTGCTGACGCAGGCGGGCGCGGTTTACGACGCTTCGGAAATCGACAAGACGACCGAGAAGCTGACGCTGGCCGTCGCCGACCGGGGCTATGCATTCGCGCGCGTTCGTCCGCGTTCCATTCCAGATACGACGAACCGCACGATCGGCATCACGTATGTCGTCGATGAAGGTCCGAAGATTTACATCGACCGCATTAACGTCATCGGCAACACGCGCACCAAGGATTATGTGATCCGGCGCGAATTCCGCCTCGCGGAAGGCGATGCCTACAATTCATTGATGGTCGATCGCGCCAAGAAGCGCCTGCAAGGGCTCGGCATCTTCAAGAATGTCGACGTCAAGCGGCATCCCGGTTCGGCTCCCGACCGCGTCGTGCTCGACGTGGTTGTGGAAGAAATGTCGACGGGCGAACTCTCGTTCGGCGCGGGTTACTCGACGAGTGAAGGCGTGATCGGCGACGTGTCGATCACCGAGCGCAACCTGTTCGGAAACGGACAGTTCCTGCGCTTGAAACTCGCCGGCTCGTTCGAGCGCATGCAGGTCGACCTGTCGTTCACGGAGCCGCGCTTCCTCGATCGCAACCTGTCCGCGGGTTTCGATCTCTTCTACAAAGAGCTCGATTATCAGCAGGAAGCCGGGTTCGATCAGAAGAAGATCGGCACCGCGCTGCGTCTCGGCTTTCCGATCGCCGAAAATCTCTGGATGCAGACGTCGTACACGATTTCGCGCGATGAGATATTCGATGTCGATAACAACGCGTCGCTGGCAATTAAAGAGGCTTGCGGTGCAACAGATATGACCCCCGGGGATAATCCGAGTTGCCAGGACAAGGGTTATTGGACGTCGATGGTCGGCACGACGATCACCTACGACAGGCGCAACAATCCGAAGAATCCGAACCGCGGCTACTACCTCGAAGCGGATACGGACTTCGCCGGCCTCGGCGGCGATGCTCAGTACTGGCGGGTCAACGCCGAAGCGCGCGGCTACTATCCAGTCACGGAGAAGGTCACCCTGGTCGGCCGCCTCATCGGCGGCACCATTCAGGGCTGGGGCGGCGAGGATGTTCGGCTGCTGGACTCGTTCTTTAAGGGCGGCGAAACGATCCGCGGCTTCGACCGCGCCGGTTACGGCCCGCGCGACTTGAGTTCGTCAAACCAAGATGCGCTTGGCGGTCAGACGTATTGGGCCGCGACGGCTGAAGTTCGCATGCCGATTCCTTACGTGCCCGACGACATGGGCCTCAGCTGGGCGGTCTTTGGTGATGCCGGTTCGTTGTTCGATGCGACAGGCGGTGCGCAAGCGGCTTTGGCTGGCTGTGTTCACGACGGCAAACCTTGCCTCGCCGACAGCTCATCGATCCGGTCGTCGGTCGGCGCCAGCTTGATGTGGAACTCGCCAGTCGGTCCGCTGCGTATGGACTTCGCCAAGGTCCTGACCAAGGAAAGCTACGACCAAACGCAGTTCTTCCGCTTCGGCGCGCAGACGCGGTTCTAAAATTCGGAGACAAAACAAAGACCGGCGCCGCAAGCGCCGGTTTTCGTTTGGGCACTCTCGACGGTGGGCAACGGCCGCCGGGACTTGCCAACGCGCTCTACCTCGTCCATTCAACCCTCCTAACGCACAACAAAAAGCCGAAGCATCGGCGTGCCGGAGGCGTCGATATGGAGCATCCCGGATTTTTTGATCGGGCCGGGCCTTTTCCTCTATCCGAGGTTGCGAAGGCCACCGGCGCAGAGCTGGCGGCTGGTGTCGATCCCGCCATGCCGATCGATAACGTGCTACCGCTCTCGGAAGCCGGGCAGACCAGCATCTCCTTCATCGAAAACAAGAAATACCTGCCGCAACTCGGCACGACGGCCGCCGGGGCCTGCCTCGTCGCACCGCCTTTGGTGAATCGCGTTCCCGCCGGCACGGCTGCGGTCGTCACGCGCCAGCCCTATCACGGCTTCGCCCGCGCCTTGGCGCTATTCTATCCATCGGCGTCGCATCCGATGGCCGCCGAACCGGGTGCCGCACCCGTCGACCCGACGGCGCGTCTCGAGGCCGGGGTGCTGATCGAGCCGGGTGCCGTCATCGGGCGGGAGGCTCAGATCGGGGCCGGCACCCGCATTGCCGCAGGGGCCGTGATCGGGGCGCGCGTTACAATCGGCCGAGATTGCTATATCGGGGCGCTGGCGACCGTCACCCACGCGCTCGTTGGTGACCGCGTCATTATCCATTCCGGCGTGCGGATCGGCCAGGACGGCTTCGGATTTGCTATGGGTCCGACGGGCCACCTCAAAGTGCCGCAGATCGGCCGCGTCATTATCCAGGACGACGTGGAAATCGGCGCCAATACAACAATCGATCGCGGTGCGCTGAAAGACACCATGATCGGAGAAGGCACGAAAATTGATAATCTCTGCCAAATCGGGCACAACGTCATCGTCGGCCGGCACTGTGTGATCGTCTCGATGTGCGGTATTTCCGGTTCGACGGAGCTTGGCGACTTCGTCGTCATGGGCGGTCAATCCGGAACCGTCGGTCACATCAAAATCGGCAGCGGCGCGCAGGTCGGCGGGGCATCGCACCCGACGCATGACCTACCGGGCGGAGGCAGATATTTCGGCACGCCTGCAAAGCCGTTGCGCGAGGCGGCTCGCGAGCAGGCCCTGATCAAACGTCTCGTCGCGCGAGACAAGGGCAGTTATGACGACGAACAAGGATCGGACGACAGCTGATTGATTTGAGATCGGCGGTCGCGATGTCTTGAGCAGATCTTTTGGAGTTGACGATTATGGACGACAAGGCCAAGGCCGGCAAAAAGCTCGGTACCGCGGATATCGCGACCGTCATGAAGCTATTGCCGCATCGCTATCCGTTTCTTCTGGTCGATCGCATGTACGATATGGATGGCGATGAAAGCTGCATCGGCGTCAAGAACGTGACGATCAACGAACCGTTCTTCCAGGGGCATTTTCCGCAATTCCCGGTGATGCCGGGCGTGCTCATCATCGAAGGGCTGGCGCAGACGGCCGGGGCGCTTTGCGTTTCCAACGTCGGTGAAGACTACCACGCCGAACTCGTCTACTTCATGGGCATCGACAACGCCAAGTTTCGCAAGCCCGTGGTGCCCGGAGATCAGCTACACTATCACGTCAAGAAGATCCGCAACCGTGGGCGCGTCTGGCGTTTCCGCGGAGAAGCCAAGGTGAACGGTCAGGTGGTGGCCGAAGCGGAGATCAGCGCCATGCTCGCAGACTCCGCCGACGCGCGCGCTTTTGCGAGCAAAAATGGCTGACGTCCACGTTCACCCGACAGCCATCGTCGAAGACGGAGC
>DATBRP010000154.1:0-4653 GCA_036560245.1 Hyphomicrobium sp. | reverse complement strand
AGCCGCTATTAAGCATTCTCTGCAAACGCCCTGCGGCTTTCGCGAGGTAACGCTAGTCTTGCGTTATCGGTGCCAGCTTGAGAGCCAGAGATGTTTCGCCAATTTTCGATTTGCCTCGTCACGATGAGCACCGCGATGCTCGCGCTCGCCGGAATCTCGCGAGCGGATGGATATACGACGCGCATCGAGACCCGGCCTGTCTACGGCGCCACCACGACGATCGAGCATGGCGTACGAGTCATCCGGCCGTTGCCGCCCGTGCGCCAAGTCATCATCAATCCGAACCGCACGCCGCTGTCGCTCGGCTTCAATGAAACGAACGTCTACGACTACAGCGCGAATTACAGTGATGACTACGGCCGCGTGCGGCATAACAACGTCGGCGCCTACGGCGTGGACGGCCCGATCTATAGCTATCCTGCATTTGGTCGACGTTTCGGCAGGGGCCACGGCCGGTTCGGACGCCGTTTTCCGGGACATGGCGGCCACGGTCATCCCGGTATTGGTCACGCGGGTCCCCAACATGGCGGCGCGATCGCAGGTCCCGGCCACTGAGCATTGAGAGACAGCGCTGCAGTCGCTAAGGGATGGCGATCGTCTCCTGCACGCGAGCCCGCGAATGCCCCGATACCGCATCACCATCGAATATGACGGCACACCGTTCGTCGGCTGGCAGCGCCAGGCCGAAGGCGTGTCGATCCAAGGAGCGCTCGAAAACGCGATCCTGAAATTCTCGGGCGAAACCGTCGGCGTGCGCGGTGCCGGGCGCACGGACGCGGGCGTCCACGCGCTAGGGCAGGTCGGGCATTTCGATCTTACGAAGACATGGGATGCCGGCCGCATTCGCGACGCGATGAATTTTCATCTGCGGCCGCATCCGATTGCCGTGCTGTCGTCAGCGCTCGTTGACGACACGTTCGATGCCCGCTTCAGCGCTCTCAAGCGGCACTATGAATACCGCCTTCTGACGCGACGCGCCCCGCCGATCCTGCAGCGCCATCGCGTCTGGTGGACGATGCGCGATCTCGATGCTGAGGCGATGCATGAGGCGGCGCAAATTCTGGTCGGAAGACACGATTTCACGACCTTCCGCGCGTCTCAATGCCAATCGCCGTCGCCCGTCAAAACGCTCGACATGTTCGAAATTTCCCGCCGTGGCGAAGAAATCCTATGCCGTGTGTCGTCACGATCGTTCCTGCATCACCAGGTTCGCTCGATGGTCGGCAGCCTCAAACACGTCGGCGAAGGCAAGTGGACGGTCGCCGATGTCGCCGCGGCGCTCGCGGCGCGCGATCGCGAAGCCTGCGGCACGGTCGCGCCGTCCACCGGATTGTATCTCGTTGCCGTCGACTATCCGTAGTCGCGCAGCTTTGTGTGAAATGCTGGCGATCAGCTCTTCTGATCTTCCGTGACGATGGCCAGGAATTCCTGTCGCGTGATGGGATTGTCGCGAAACGCGCCGAGCATTCGGCTTGTCACCAGGTCCGTGCCGGGCTTGTGCACGCCGCGAGCGGTCATGCAGAAGTGTTCGGCCTTGAGCACCACGGCAACGCCTTCCGGGTCGAGGACTTCCTGAATCGTGTTGGCGATCTGGGCCGTCATCTTTTCCTGAATCTGAAGGCGCTTGGCGTAAGCATCCACAACCCGCGCGAGCTTCGAGATGCCGACGACGCGGCCGCGCGGAATGTAGGCCACCCAGGCGCGGCCGATGATCGGCGCCATGTGATGTTCGCAGTGGCTCTCGAAACGGATGCCGCGCAGCACGATCATTTCGTCATAACCTTCGATCTCCTCGAAGGTCTTCTGCAGGATTTCCGCGGGGTCCTGGTCGTAGCCTCGAAAATACTCTTCGAACGCGCGCGCCACCCGGGCAGGCGTTTCCTGAAGGCCATCCCGTACCGGGTCGTCGCCGGCCCAGCGGATGATCGTCTTGAACGCTTTCTCGACTTCGCTGCGCGTAGGCTTCTTCTCTGATGTCATCGGGTCACTGATTGTTGGGAGATTTGTCGCAGTACTTATAGGGCAAACCAAGGGTCTGCCCTATTTATCGTTCGTACGAAAGATCCACGCAAATGGATCTTTCCACATCATGGCTAAGACGCCGTCGCCAACCCGCGTTTCGCTTCAAAGCAACGTGCCCCGAAGGATCAACATGGCGACGCTGAAATAGATCATCAACCCTGTCACGTCGACGAGCGTCGCGACAAACGGAGCCGAGGCACTGGCCGGGTCAAATCCAAATCGCTTCAAGATGAAGGGCAGCATCGATCCCGCGAGCGAACCGAAAGTCACGATGCCGACGAGCCCGACGCCGACCGTCAACGCGACGAGCTGCCAATGTTCGCCGTAGTCGAAGATCCCGAATTTCTGCCATACCGAGATGCGCACCATGCCGATGAGACCGAGAATGGTTCCGAGCGTCAGACCCGTCGGAATTTCTCTAATGGCCACGCGCCACCAGTCGCGCAGGCGCAATTGCCCGAGCGCAAGCGCGCGGATGAGCAGCGACGTTGCCTGCGAACCGGAGTTGCCGCCTGAACTCATAATCAGCGGAATGAACAAGGTCAGCACGACAGCCTTCGCAAGCTCGTCGGAATAATGCTGCATGGCGCTGGCCGTCAGCATTTCGCCGAGGAACAGGGCGCAGAGCCAGCCGGCGCGCTTCTTGATCATCTCGCCGAAGCCGATTTCGAGATACGGCTCGGCCATGCCTTCAACGCCGCCGAACTTCTGAACGTCCTCGGTGCTTTCCGCCAGGATGGCGTCGATGACGTCGTCGACCGTCACGATGCCAAGTAAGCGGTGCCGCGCGTTGAGCACGGGAACCGCCAACAGATCGTGGATAGAGATCAGCCGGGCGACTTCTTCCCGGTCGGTGTCGGCATGAACGAAGATAGGATCGCGATCAGGGGCGACATCCAGAATAGGCTGCTCGGGCTCGCCGGTAATCAACTGGCGCAGCGTCACGGAGCCTACCAACTCCCGCGATTGGGGGTCGAGAACGTAAATCGCGTAGACCGTCTCGCGCGTGTGCCCGACCTCACGGATGTACTTCAGCGTCTCGCCGACCGTATAGGTCGTGGGCACGCTGACGAACTCCGTCGTCATGATGCTGCCCGCCGTGCCTTCCGGATAGGCCAGCAGCAGCTTCAAGGATTGGGCGGTCTCGAAGTCGACCCGCGCGAGCAGGATGGTCCGATCCGGACCGTCGAGCTGGCGCAATATGTCGGCGGCGCGGTCGGCGGACATACCTTTGAGGATCTGTCCGGCGAACTCGTCCGGAAGCTCGAGGATCAGCTCGCCGGCGCGCGCCAATTCCGGCCGGTCGAAGATTTCGACGGCGCGGTCCAAGGGGAATTGCGACAGCAGTGCCGACGCGGTCTCTAGGTCGAACTCGTTGAGCCGCGCGACAATATCGGCGTCATGCTCATCGAGCAGTTCGACCATCACGAGCGTATCAACGTCGTCGCCCGATGCGTAGTGGATGTCTTCCATGGCTCACCTCTCGATCCGCCGTCGACGGATCGTGGTGAGCCGACCCAACGGTCAGACCACGAACCTCGACGGCCGGGGCGTTCGACTACTACTGTCGCTTGACACGAGTTGAGTTCCTTCGAAATCGCGGCGCCGATGTTGTCGCGCGGCCGCGCCGGTCACATGAGCCGGGAAAAGCCGATAGTCAAGATGATATCCGGCCTATGTCGATAGGCGCGGTGATGCATCCTGGGGAATGGTGCTGCCGGAGGGGATTGAACTCTCGACCTCTCCCTTACCAAGGGAGTGCTCTACCACTGAGCTACGGCAGCCTGATCGCCACAACGGTACCAGGATCTGAGGTACCAGAAACTGGACCTCAAGAAAAAGCAAGCGCGCCGACGAAACCGACGCGCAGGGTACCGCTTCTTCAAGCGGCCGGACACTGCCACAAGGCTTGACGGCGGGCAAGCCGGAAAGCCAAGGTCGCGATCCGCATTGCCGCACGGAATTGCGGCTTGCGATATCGCAGGGATCGGGAGCCTGCATGATGGATCGACCTCCGAAAAAACCGCCAGCCGGTATGTCACCCAAGGAAGCGCGCGCCGCGCGGCTGGCGGAGGAATTACGAGCCAATCTGAAGCGCCGCAAAGATGCCGGGCGTAGCCGCAACAATGGCAAAGATGGCCCCAAAAATGAGCAATCATCAGAAGAGCGCTAACGCACCTGCGGCAGCTTAACAAAAGTCGCTTGCGATGGCAGCTCAGGACCCGCTAATCAGCCGCACGGGCAAAGACGCGAATCTTCGCGCCGCCACCGCTTTGCTTCGTGCTGGAGGCAACTGGCATTCATGGACCGTATCAAGATCGTCGGCGGGCAGCCCCTGCGTGGCACCATCCCCATTTCCGGCGCCAAGAATGCAGCCCTGCCGCTGCTGATCGCGACCCTCCTGACCGAGGATCGGCTGACGCTCAAGAACGTCCCGAACCTCGCCGACGTCAATCTCCTGGTTCGTATTCTGCGCAACCACGGCGTCGATCTCGCCGTCGACGGCAAGCGGCCCGGCCCCGCCATGCATCTGGGCGAGACATTCCACCTGACCGCCCGCGATATCGTCGACACCACCGCGCCCTACGAAATGGTCTCGCGGATGCGCGCCAGCTTTTGGGTGCTCGGTCC
>DATBRP010000153.1:0-6648 GCA_036560245.1 Hyphomicrobium sp. | reverse complement strand
TTTCGCATTGGAGGATGGCCGAAGGAAAGCGCGTCGATTGCATGCCGGAGCGCGGCGATGGTGTCGTCTGTATCGCAAGCGGCGCGCCGGTACGCGGTTTCGGCCGCTTTGGGCAACGGGACCGGCGCGACCGCTACTGAGTTCACGCGGTCCGACGAAGCGTCTTGAGACGTTCTATCTGCCGAGAGCACCAGTCCCTCGCATCCGGCACGTCTTTTTGTCCTCTGCGACGGCGGCACCGATCGCTATAAGGCCCTTCAAGGTATTCGGCTCCTTTGAAGGGAATTTGCGGCATGGCGAAAGTGGCTTGGCTCGGATTGGGTGTCATGGGCTATCCGATGGCCGGGCATCTGAAGACCCGTGGCGGCCATGATGTCGTCGCTTACAATCGCTCGCCGGCACGAGCCGAAAAGTGGCGTAAGGAATTCGACGGTGAAATCGCCGCGACGCCTGCCGAGGCAGCACGCGGCTGCGACGTCGTCTTTGCCTGCGTTGGCAATGACGACGACGTGCGCAGCGTAACGACCGGTCCCGACGGCGCCTTCCAGACGATGCGGCCCGGCGCCATCTTTATCGATCATACGACGACGTCGGCGCGCGTGGCTCGCGAACTCGCGGCGACGGCGAACGATCGCGGATTACATTTTCTCGACTGCCCGGTTTCCGGCGGTCAAGCGGGCGCCGAGGCCGGCGCTCTGACCGTCATGGCCGGGGGAGACGAAGAACCGTTCTCTCGCGCCGAACCGCTAATCGAGGCTTTCGCGCGCAGCATTCGCCGCATGGGGCCGTCCGGCTCAGGCCAGCTGGCGAAAATGGCAAATCAGATCGCCGTCGCGGGCGTGGTGCAGAGCCTTTCGGAAGCGATCCACTTCGCGGAATGCGCCGGCCTCGATATCGAAGCATTGATCGCGACGATCTCGAAAGGGGCTGCCCAATCCTGGCAGATGGAAAATCGCTGGAAGACCATGCACGCACGCGAGTTCGACTTCGGCTTCGCAGTGGATTGGATGCGCAAGGATCTCGGCATCTGTCTCGAAGAAGCGGCTTCCAATGGCGCGGATCTGCCGGCGACGCGTCTCATCGACGACTTTTATGCCGAGATACAGGCGCGCGGCGGCAACCGTTGGGATACATCGAGCCTCATTGCTCGTCTCGGCCGCGAGAGCAACGACTAACCCAGCGCCCCGGCCGGTTGCTCAGGCTTCCGGCCGCTCGGCCTTGCTTTCACTTCTCGGCAGCGCAAACTGCAGCGGCAGCGCCGTGGTGTACTTGATCTGCTCCATCGCGAACGCCGATGACACCTTGGCGATATCGATGCGCGAAATAAGCTTTTTATAGAAAACGTCATACGCGGCGATATCGGGTACGGCGACCCGGAGCAAATAGTCGATGTCTCCCGACATGCGATAGAACTCGATCACCTCTGGAAATTCGGCGACGGCGCTGTGAAATTTTTCGAGCCAAGACAGCGAGTGCTTGTCCGTCTTGATCGACACGAACACCATGACGCCGGCGTTGACCTGTTGCGCATCCAGGATCGCGACGCGACGCTGAATGACACCGGCCTCCTCGAGCTTCTGCACGCGACGCCAGCACGGCGTGGTCGAAAGCCCGACCTCCTTGCCAATGTCGGCAACCGGGCGGGTGCAGTCCTGCTGAAGTATGCGCAGGATTTTCACATCCATTTCATCCAACATAACGTCGATCTCCGAAGAACATCATTTTTACACAATTACGCATCTGAAGAATAATATTTTCTACTGAGGACGTGTCAATCGGACGCTTAGCATTTTTTTCTACATTTTCGGCAACCCCCTTGAACGGCGAGAGCCGAAATCCCAGCTTCGCAAAGCTGGGCGTTGATGCATTTCAAAGCTAGGGGCTATCGCATGCTTCCCATCAAAGGTTTGTCGAAAAGGGTATCGGTCAGCGGTTCTCTGAGCGCGGCGGATTTCGCCGTGGTCAAGGGCCTTGGCTTCGACAAGGTGATCAATTTCCGCCCGGATAACGAAGCGCCGGGACAGCTCTCGGACGCAGAAGCACGAAGTGCCGCCCAGTCGCTGGGGTTTCAATATGTGCATATTCCGGTGACGAAGCAGGGCCTGTTTACGGAAGAGGTCGTCTGCCGAGCTACCTATGAGCTGGCAAGCGAAGGCCGCGTCTTGGGTTATTGCGCATCGGGACTGCGCGCCGCGATCGTGTGGGCGGCAGCGACGGCACGCACAACACCCGTCGACGAGATTATGTCGTCGCTTCACAACGCCGGCTTCGAACTCGCTTTCCTTCGCGATGACCTCGAAGCTCAGTCGGATAGGGTTCGTTGGCCGAACAACGACGTCGCGGCCTGTAGCGTCACCATCTAAGCGGCCGCGCTCGGACGCGCCGAGACTTGGCGATACCAGCGCACCACATTGGCAAAGCCGTCGGGCTTGCCGACGCGTGCCGGTTTCATGAAGTCGATCGCGACGAGCGCCGTGATATCTGCAATCGAATAGAGATCTCCGGCGATAAAGGCGCTCTGGGCGAGGCGACAGTCGAGGCGAGCCAATTCGTCCTGGACCTTGTCCCTGTTGGCCTCTCCCCAATCCACGATCTGTGGCACCTCGAGTTCGGCCATTTTCGGGTGGAGATGGCGGAAGACGCTGGCGACGGCGTTGAATAGACCGAGTTCAACGCGTCTGTTCCACATCTCGACCTCTGCCCTGCCGAAAGGGCCGGTTCCGAACAGCGCCGGCTGCGGGTACAGTTCTTCGAAGTAGCGGCAGATGGCGACCGACTCGGCGATGACACGGCCGTCGTCGAGAACAAGCACCGGTACGCGTTGCCAAGGATTGACGGCGGAGAAATCTTCATCTCGGAGCGACCCGGTCATCAGATCGCGTTCCTCACGCGGTACCTGTATTCCCTTTTCCGCCAGGAAAATTCCGACGCGACGCGGATTGGGGGCTCTATGGGTTTCGATGATCCGCAATATGCTCACCTCGCCAGTCTGGCATTGTGCTCATCGCGCCATTGGCGCGGCGTTTCAAACTCAGAGTTCCAGATGCCGCGACGGGCGGCCTTCGCCTCCGCTTCTTCGCGTCCGTAACCGCCATAGGCGACGGCCATTCCTGCCGTCACCATAGCCGCATTGAGATCTCGATCTCCGGCTCGACAATAGGCGAGCAGCCGGCCGTAGCGGTCGCGCTCGCTGATATCGCAGGTTATCGCATTACGGCCGATCAACCCCACGAGCGCGCTGCGGGCGGCTTCCCCGCAACCCCAGATAGCGCCACTGCGGCGGCAGGTTTGCCGGCCTTCGGGCGCGTCGATGCCTTTGAGACGGACTTCGTTGCCACCCACCCATAGGCTGTCGCCATCGATCGGGCGCCCGAGGCCGCTGACGCGCGCCGAAAACGGGTCATTGCTGCCGGGCCGCAAAGCCTCGGGCCAGCGTCCGCGGCCGAGCAAAATCGCGGCTGCGACCAGAACCGCGGTTGCCGCCCAGCGCGCAACTTTAAGTCGCCTCCGCCGAGACCAAGGTTGCATCTCGCACTTTCTGAAAGAATGAGGACGGTCTTAAGCCTTGCATTAACGAATTAACGCCACTTTACGGGGGCCGCCTGGGGCTAGTGCGGCGCAATCGATAGGATGGCTGCTCGTAATATGGACGATAATGCCGACAGCGTCGAAACGGCCGCCAAGAGGCCAGCACGGCCGCTTCGCCGTAGCCGGTCCGACGACGAGCTGAAATCGTTCCGCGATCGGCTGACTCACGGCACGCAGCACAAACCCGAATTCGAATACGAACTGATGACGATGTTTGCGCGCAACGAGACTAGCGCGCCCTTCGCCATGCCCGCGTTGTGCTTCATCTTCTACATCGCCTCGATGTTCTGGGCGTCTTTCATGGAAGCCACGATGTGGATCGCGATCGTGTCGATTTCGCGTGTCTACATGCTCGATCAGTGCCGGCGACTGCTCGCGATACCGCGCGCCGACGTCAACGTCGGCCAGTGGCGCCGGCATTTCATCCGCATCGAACTCATAAACGGCCTGGCGCTTGCGGCCTTCGCGTTGATCGGAATTTCGATCGCGCCCGTCGCACATGCCTCGCCGGCAACTTTCTCCTCGCACGTCTTCATCTTCGCGACGCTGATGGTCGTGCTCGCAATTCGCATGACATTTGCCTCGACGCTGCCGCGCGTTTTTCTCGCCGGCACAGTTCCGATGACGCTTGCCGTCACGGGGCGGCTGTTCACGCTCGGCGATCCGTTCTATTTCGCACTCGCATCGATGGCGATCGGTATCCACGTCTTCTTCGTCTATCTTGCGCGAGGTCTGCATTCGACCGCACTGGCAATGGTCGAATATCGCGCCGAGAAGGACAGCCTGATTTCCGAGCTTGAAGAAGCGAGCGCGATATCGGACGAAGCGCGACGACGCGCTGAAGCCGCCAACAAAGCGAAGTCACGTTTCCTCGCTACCATGAGCCACGAACTCAGAACGCCGCTCAACGCCATCATGGGCTTTTCCGAGGTGATGGAAAAAGAGCTGCTCGGTCCGATCGGCAGCGACCTCTATCGCGAGTATTCTCGTAACATCTATACGAGCGGCGATCACCTTCTGGGCATCATCAACGAAATTCTCGACCTGTCGCGCATCGAGGCAGGCCGTTACGATTTGAACGAGGAGACGATGCGCCTCACGGACATCGCCGAGGATTGCGAACGGCTGGTGAAGATCAAAGCCGACGCCAAGTCACTTCAGATCGTCGAAGACTTCGCGCCCGATCTGGCGCACGTCTGGGCCGATCCGAGGGCGTTGCGCCAGATCTGTCTCAACCTCTTGTCCAACGCTCTCAAGTTCACACCGAAGGGCGGACGTATCACGCTGACGGTCGGCCATACGCAGGATGGCGGCCAGTTCATGACGATCGCCGACACCGGACCCGGCATTCCGAAAAGCGAGATCCCGCGCGTGCTGCAGGCCTTCGGCCAGGGCTCGCTGGCCCATGAAACCGCCGAGGGCGGAACAGGGCTTGGATTGCCGATCGTCCAAAACCTCATCCACCTGCACGGCGGTACCTTCGATCTGCAGTCGGAGTTGCGCAAAGGCACGGAAGTGACGGTGACATTGCCACGTCAGCGCGTTCTGCAAACGATTGCGCCGTTGCAACCGCTGGGCCAGGAACGTCATCGCGATCCCGCGCCGCGTCCGTCGCGTCAGCCGCGCATGCGACCCGCCTCCCCTTATGGCTCATCGACGCCTTATCGCGTCGCCGGCAACGTCTGAGGTTTTCCGATGTTTGCCATGCTCATGACTGTTATCGTGGCGCTCGGCGGAGCTTTTCTGATCGCCATTTTCAGCGGCGTGAATCTCGAGACGATGCAAGGCCCGCCGATTGCCATTACAGTCATCGGCGCGCTCACGCTGCTTTATTTCCTATCAGTTCACGGCGGCGAGCGGCGCATGGGACGCCTGCCGGCCATCGTCGCTTGCGGCGTCGCCGCAGTTCTCGGCGTCATGACCTTGCGCGCCGATCCGCCAGCGCTTCTCAGCAACATCTTCGCGGCTGCCAGACTCGACGACGACATGGCCCCCCCCTCGACCAATGGTCCGGCATCGGTGCGCATCCGCAAAACCGCAGACGGGTTTCTTGCCAATTCCGATGTCAACGGCCAAGCCATGCCGTTGCTGGTCGACAGCGGCGCCGCGACCATCGTGCTGCGCCAGTCGGATGCTGAAAAGGCAGGCATCGATGTCCGAAGACTGACATTCGACACGCCGCTCAAGACCGCGAACGGCACCAGTTATCTGGCCACCGTCAGGCTGAAATCGGTACAGATCGGGCAATTGGCCGTCGACGATGTCGAGGCGCTCGTCGCGAAGCCCGGAGCTCTTAACGAGAACTTGCTCGGTATGAGTTTCTTAAGGCGTCTCGCGTCTTATCAGATCGCTGGGGATTTCATCACGCTCCGGCAATAAGTGCGGCTCGGGCGGCTTCCGGCGCGGAACTTTCAAAGATGTCTTCGGCGACTTCCAGTCTCTTCGCGTCCGTCGCGCTTGCTGCCGTAGGCGCAACAGGCTTCGCTTATACGTTGGCGCACCCCGGCGCGGTGGCGGAAATGGCGAGCCGCTTGCTCGATCAGGCAGGGATCGCACCGCCCCAACATCTTGCAAGAACCGACGCGCCCGCCCCTGATACACAGGACGCGCCGAGGGCTGCTTCCGGCACCGTTTCGATCCCGGCCGGCGCCTACGGGCACTTCCTGACCGAAGCCGAAATCGATGGCCGCTCCGTCGACGTGATGGTCGATACCGGCGCCTCGCTCGTGGCGCTCACCTACGAGGATGCCGAAAATCTCGGCATCTTCGTCAAACCTTCGGACTTCACGTATACGGCCAAGACCGCAAACGGCATCGCGCGCGTCGCCCCGGTCACCATCTCCCGCGTCAGCATCGGCGATATCACGGTTCGCAACGTCCACGGCGTTGTCTCCGAGAGGGGCAAATCCGACCGGACGTTGCTCGGAATGTCATTTTTAGGGCGGCTTTCCCGCGTCGAAATGCGCGGCGGAACCCTGGTGCTGCAAGAGTAGTTCCTCTAAGTCTCTCACCCCAATACCGCCAGAGGTGTGCGATAGCCAAGCACGCCGCGCACCCGGT
>DATBRP010000152.1:0-12292 GCA_036560245.1 Hyphomicrobium sp. | reverse complement strand
GGTACGAAGTGCGGTCGAAGCGTTCACGGGGCTCAGGTCTTTCGAGTTATGCAACTGAAGCGTGCGGCAAGCGCATCGCGGCATCTGGCGCGCGACATTCGCCTCGACGGCGGCCGGGTGTCAAGGCGACGTGACGGATTGCGCTAACCGCCGCGGAGGCGCCCCAACAGCCTCAGCTTAATTATCGCCCTCCGATAGCCGTTTTACGATGGGCGCGAGGCCGAACATAAGGGCCGCGGCAGCTGCAACAAGGGCAGCCTGTGCCAAAAACGACAGCACGAGTGTGTCGGGGTCGCTCGCCGTGAATGCGGCACCGATGTCGCCGGCGAGCTTGTTGCCCAGTGCCGTCGCCAGGAACCAGACGCCGAGCACGAGGCCGGTCATTCGGGCGGGCGCGATCCGCGTCATCGTCGACAGGCCGACCGGGCTCAGAAGCAATTCTCCGATGGTGAACAGGAAATAGAGGCCAATCAGCCAGAATGGCGAAACGCGAGCATCGGCGGCGTAGCTGGCGGCCGGCACCATCAGCAAAAACGAAGCGGCGAGAAAAACCAGAGCCAGCCCGAATTTTGTCGGCGCCGAAGGTTGCCGCTCGCCGAGCTTGATCCACAGCGCGGCTATGAAGGGCGTCAGCAAAATGACGAAGATCGGATTGGCCGATTGATACCAGGCGGAGGGGAATGAGAATCCAAAAAACTCGTTGCGCGTCAGCGTATCGGCGAAGAGAGAGAGCGTCGTGCCGGCCTGTTCGAAGATTGCCCAGAAGATCATCGCGGCGATGAAATAAATTCCGACCGCCGCCAACTTCCGTTCGTCGGGGTTCGACTGAGCAGCCCCATAAAGAACGCCGAGGAGCGGCATGATCAGGAACATCCAGCGCAACCATCTAAAGCCCAGTACGTCGGAGAGAAGGGCGAGGCAGAGAATAGCCAGCGTTCCGACAGCGATGTAAATTCCGTCGCGCTTGAACGTCGGTGTGACCTCCGAGGGCAGCGGCTCGGGGTCTTTCAGTCCTCTCATGTCGCGGGCGAACAGCACCATGGAAATCGTCATGCCGATGCCCGCGGCCGCAAAACCCCAGTGCCAGCTCAGTGCCGGATCAAAACCGGCGTCCGTAAGCCAGTCCTTGAAGATCGGGCTCTGCGCCAGAAATCCGGTAACGATGGGAGCCATGAAGGCGCCGACATTGATGCCCATGTAAAACAGCGAAAAACCGGCGTCGCGGCGGACGTCATCACGCGAATAAAGTGCGCCGACAAGAGCGGAGATGTTTGGTTTGAAGAGCCCGGTTCCGAGCGCGATAAGCATCAAGCCGATGTAGAAGCTCGTAAGCGACGGAATGGCGAGCGCGTAATGACCGGCGGCGATCGTCACGCCGCCAATCAGTACACTGCGTTTGGCTCCGAGCATGCGATCGGCAAGGAAGCCGCCCGGCACGGCCAGCAGATATACAGCCATTGTGTAGGTGCCGTAGATGCTGCCCGCGTTCGGCGTCTTGAAGCCCAAACCGCCGGCTTCGATGGGCGCCACCATGAACAAGACCAGCAGCGCCCGCATTCCATAGTACGAGAAGCGTTCCCACAGCTCAGTGAAGTAGAGGCCGGCAAGCGCCGGCGGATGCTCGGAAAACCCAAGTCCTCTACGCTCGGATTTGACGACATCTGAGGTCATTGATCTAAGACGCACGATGGCAGTTTACGCGCAAGGGTTTCACGCGCCTCTGTCGCCGGACGTCACTTTGCCCATCCAATCCTCGATCGTTGTTGTGCCGATCTGCTCGACCTTTTCACGCTCCGAAGGTCTGACGACATCCTGCATCGCGTCGATGCGCTTCCATTCGCAAAACGGCGTTTCATCTTCGACGCCCGGCGCATAGCGAGAGGTTTCACGCTTCTCAAAGCGATGCACATAGCGCGGGCAGTTCATCCACGTCTCGTGAACGGTGACCTTGACCACCATCTCGGCATCCTTGAACGCTTCGACCTCTTTTCCGCCAACGATCAACTCGGCTCGGCCTTGGACCCGCAGACGAAACGGTTTTTCAAAATTGATGAAGAGCATGCCGATCTCCGCATTTCCGGAAATGTTGCCCATCGAGAGATACATGCCGTTGCCATCGTAGCTCGGGAACATCAGCGTATTGGCGTCCAGCACGCGAACGAAGCCCGGTACGCCGCCCTTATAGGAAACGGTCGGCCGTCCCATGTGATCGATGGTCGAGAGAAAGAACATGTCCCGGCTTTCGATGAAGGCTTTCCCCGCGTCGTCGATTTCCGGCTTGAGCGCGATCGCCTCGATACGATCGGCAAGGCCGCGCGTATCGAACGCCATCTGCAAGGCGCGGTGAATATCTCCAAATAGGCGGCTCATCGTACGTTCTCCCTTTGATTTTTCAGCCTTACTTTTTCGTATGCGGCGCTGCCCGCCGCCTGCTTACGCTACGCTTTCGGCTTGGCGAGCGGATGATGCGTATTGACGAGCGCCTTCAATCGCTCCTGCAATACGTGCGTATAAATCTCGGTCGTCGAAATGTCAGCATGGCCGAGAAGCTGCTGAACGGCCCTGAGATCGGCGCCGCGGTCAAGCAGATGACTCGCGAACGCATGACGTAGAATATGCGGCGACACACGTTCGGCGCCAATGGCGGCCTCGGTGGCGACCTCTTTGAGGTCTTGCGCGAAACCTTGCCGCGTCATATGGCCGGCCGCCGATTTCGACGGAAAAAGCCAATCGGAATTATCGAACCGTCCCGCGACTTCGAGAAATCGGTCGAGGGCCGCGCGCGCCGTGGCATTGAGAGGAACGAGGCGTTCGCGGCCGCCTTTACCTTTGATCGAAAAGACACGCCTGTCACCTCGCAGCACCGCTCTCGGCAATCCGACAAGCTCGGAGACGCGCATACCGGTCGCATAGAGAATTTCGAGCAAGCAATGGAAGCGCAGCGCCCGAAAGAGCGCCCGCCCGTCGAGGCCCTCGCATCGCTTCTGCGAGGCTTCAAGCAGGCGGTCGACTTCGGCGATGCTCAAGACTTTCGGCAACGCGCGTTGCTTCTTTGGACCCTGAAGTCCGGACGTCGGGTCGGCCGCGACGGCGTCTTCCGCAAGCAGGAACCTGTAGTACTGCTTGATTGCCGATAAGCGCCGCGCGCGTGATGTGGTCGCCTGCCCGGCGTTCGCAAGCAGCGCGATATAGGCTTGGATATGGTTCGCGTTAGCGTCGAGCGCCGCTACGCCGCGTTCCGAAAGATAGTGCAGAAAACCATCGAGATCGCTGCCGTAAGCCTCGATCGTATTTTGCGAGGCGCCGCGCTCGGCGGCCAGCATGTCGAGAAATTCCGCGACGTGATTGTCATGTGGGACGTGGTCGTCATATGAAACGACAGGCGTCATGGCCGCCTCAATTGGTTTCCAGGCGCGGCCAGGATGCCAGTAGCGCTTCCAAGCCGAGCCGGCGCGCATCGGCTTCGAGACCGGCGCGCTTCAAGGCGCGAATGCTGTCACCCAGAGCGATGAGGTTGGCATCCTCGGCGCCGTTCGGGCCGAGCGCCTTCATCACCAGCAACACTGTGTGGCCGAATTCCTGTTTCTTGGATGCGTTCTGCAGCTCGGTGAGAACGCCGGTCTCCGGCAGATACCCCGAGGTTGGCTGCGGCGTCTTGTTGGCGGCCTCCCAAAGCGGGATCGGCACGGCGTAATCGAGCGCTTCGAGAACCGTCGTCAACCGATAGAGCGCTGCGGATGGAAATCGTCCGTTGGCGGCGTATTCTGCAAGAAGCTCAAGGTTCTTGCCGCGCTCCGGCTCGTTTGGATCGGCGATATCGAGAAGCGCCCGCCAATGCCCGAGGCTGCCGGCGCTGCCGGGTTCATCGCCAAGCCTGATCCAGTTGCGCGCCATATCGTAACGGCCCGATGCAAGGCCGATCTCGATACCCGTCTCCGCAAACCAGCTGATTTCGGGAGCGGGTCTCAGTCCTGCGGCAGCGGGTGCAATCATCTCGGCGGCGATCATCGACAAGCCTTGATGCTTCGCTTCGTCGAGAAAAGCCCGAATAAGACGCGTCTTGCGCATCGGAGATTGCTCGGTTTCCGCTGCTTTAAAGAGCGCTGCACGGCGTGGAACGCCTTGCGGTCCGCGCCCCGAAAGCAGGTCGTCGGGAGAAATCGCCGGAGCATTGGCGCGATAGATGCCGGCGAGCATTTGCGGCGAGAGGGCGTTGAGATGGGCCGCCGCCTCCGTCGCCGGAAGACCAAGATCGACGGGCGTCGACGGATCGGTCGCGAGTGCCACGAGCAGCGCCGGTTCACCCTTTTCGAGAATTTCCTTGTGCGGCAACCCGCCGACGCGCTCGGCGATCCGGTAATCGAGAAGCGTGATTTGCTTGACGGCGGTAAACCTGGGCTTGGCCTTGATTGACAGCGCGTCGAGAGCCTCGAGACCCACCGACGTTTCGACACCTTCTTCGCGCGCCATGTCGGCGGCGAGCCCGGCGCCGGCAGGATCGTTCTGCACGGCCGAGCAGTACCCGGCCATCATGATCACCTGACCCTTGAGGCGCGCTGGGATGCTGCCCTTTCCCTGCGACGAGCGTTTCACCAGTTCGCAGGCTTTATCGGCATGACCGGACGCGAGTTCGTTGCGCGCTTCAAGCGTCAGCAGAAGCGGGCTATCGCTGGGGCCCTGTTTCGCAATTTCTGCCGCTGCGGCGCGCGCCAGCCCTGAGCGGTAAAGCGCTTCGAGGCGAAGCGCGGTGAAATCCGCATTCGATGAGTCGCCCGATTGTGCCGTGATCAAGCGCTTCCATAGTTCATGCAGCGCCGGAGAGCGCGGGGGTATCTCGATCGTGCTGATCAGTTTCTCGATTCCCGCGACGTCGAGCCCGCGCCAGAGTTCATACGGCAACCCAGAGCCGTCCGCCGACATGACGGGGGCGAGATCGCCCTTTTCGACGGGCGTCGGCAGCGCACCGCGCATGACGGCGTTTTGTGGGGCCGAGCGCGCGCCGCGGTCCGACGGCGAGTCCCGGCCGGCCGCTGGCGGCGGAGACCAGCCTCGGTCGCCTGATGGACTGGCGGCAGGACCGCCCATTTGTGGGAAATAGGTTTGCTTGTCCGGAGGCGGCGAATAAGCGTCGTCGCGCGACGAGCGCTTCTTGGATGGAGACGGCGCGCTTTGCGCGGGAGCGTAGGAATCGTCCCCTGAAGAGTCTTGCGCCACGGCGGTGCTCGAAAGCACTGCGATCGCCAAAACGCAGCCTAATGCGGCCGTCGTCGCGGTCTTTGGTCTTCGCCGAGCAAATTGGTCATGCCCCATGACGGTTCAATGCCGGATTTTGACGCCCGAAATGGGCTTGCTGATCGTCTGCTGCTCAGGCTCGAAGCGGGTCGCCAATATGTATAGCCCTCCGAGAACCAACCCGGTGAGCGCGCAAAGTACGAACAATAGCCGGAAAAGGCTCGGCATTTTTCGATTCCCCTCCTCCCCGTTAGGTGGGCATCGTTGGTGGCGCGATTATGACTCTGTTCGGCACATTGCGATAAGTCTCGCCTCGATGCGCTTCCTTGGTAACGGCCCCCCGCCGCGGCACAACTCTAAGTTTCGGATTTGCGGGCTATTTCGGTTCGTGGCATGACGACGCAAATAACGAGCCCATCGCGGTTCTCAGTACCTGAAACTAGCCGATTCGCAGCATCGATCGGCGCTTCGAGATCGAGATGACGGAAGCCGAAGCCATCGACATCGCCAAAAAACGTCTTGGCAAGCGGTCCATCGTCCTCGTCGGCCTGATGGGCTGCGGCAAGTCGTCGATCGGCAAACGCTTGGCTCTCAAGCTCGGGCTGCCGTTCATCGACGCCGACGACGAGATCGAGCGAGCCGCAGCCAAAACCATCAACGACATCTTCAACGATCATGGCGAAGCTCATTTTCGCGACGGCGAACGCCGCGTCATCGCCCGGCTTCTCAGCAACGGGCCGCAGGTTCTGGCGACCGGAGGCGGCGCCTATATGCATCCCGAAACGCGCCAACGTGTTCGGGAAAACGGCATTTCGATCTGGCTTCACGCCGACTTGCCTGTGCTCATGCGGCGGGTGATGAAACGCGATACGCGGCCGCTGCTGCGCGAAGGCAATCCCGAAGCCACGATGCGAAAGCTCATCGAGGCGCGCTATCCCATTTACGCCGAGGCCGATATGACCGTCGAAAGCCGCGATGAACCCCACGATCTCGCCGTATCCGAAATCGTGAACCGTCTCGCGGCCGTGCCGGTGACGCCGGCGCAAGCACCGAGTCCGTCCCGCAGCGTCCGTGTCGAACTGGGCGAACGCGCCTACGATGTTCTGATCGCCAGCGGCCTTTTGGGCGACACCGGCGCCCTCATCAAATCGCGGCTTGGCGCCGTCAAATGCGGCATCGTTACCGACGAAAACGTCGCCCGCCATCACCTCGCGACGCTCGAGGAAAGCCTGAAATCGGAAGGCCTCTTCGCCGGCTCGATCATCATGAAGCCCGGCGAGGCGACCAAGAGTTTTCGCGATCTGACAACATTGTCGGAGCGGCTCTTGGAGTTGGGCCTCGAACGCGGCGATCTCGTCCTGCCCTTCGGCGGCGGTGTCATCGGCGATCTCGCGGGCTTCGCTGCGGGCATCCTGCGCCGCGGCATTCGCTTCGTTCAGATCCCGACATCGTTGCTGGCGCAGGTCGACAGCTCCGTCGGCGGCAAGACCGGCATCAACACGCCGCTAGGCAAGAACCTCATCGGCGTTTTTCACCAGCCGAGCCTCGTCATCGCCGACACCGCCGTGCTGACGACGCTGCCGCCACGTGAGATGCGCGCCGGTTACGCCGAAGTCGCGAAATACGGCCTGCTTGGCGACGCCAAGTTTTTTACCTGGCTCGAAGCCAACTGGCAGGGCGTCTTCGGCAACAATGGCCCCGCGCTCACGAAAGCCATCGAGACGAGCGTCGCCGCGAAAGCCGCGATCGTGGCGCGCGACGAGATGGAAACCGGCGATCGAGCGCTGCTTAATCTTGGTCATACGTTCGGACATGCGCTCGAGGCCTGGACGGGCTATTCCGACCGGCTATTGCATGGCGAGGGCGTCGCGATCGGCATGTGCATGGCTTTCCGCATGTCGGAAGAGCTTGGCATCTGCCGGCACGGTCAGGCCGACCGCGTCTCGGCGCATTTGAAGGCCGTCGGCCTCCCGACAAAAATTAGCGATATTCCTCAGACCGGTGCCAATGCCGGCGAACTCCAGAGGTTAATGGGGCAGGACAAAAAGATGCGCGGCGGCAAACTGGCGTTCATCCTCGTGCGCGATATCGGCGACGCCTTCGTTTCACGCGATGTCATGCCCGCGACCGTCAAGGCGTTTCTGGGGCGCGAAATTGCCCGCTGAGGCGTGACGCGTGTCTGGCACAATGGATGTGTGCTAGGCTCGCCGACCCCCTCGTAATGGACAACGACAGCAACCCCCATGACCATCGTCGTAAGCCTCATAGCCATTTTTCTACTGATCGTATTGTCGGCCTTCTTCAACGGCAGCGAAACAGCGCTCACGGCCGCGTCGCGCGCTCGCATGCACGCCCTGGAAGAGGACGGCAATATGGGCGCAACTCTCGTCAACAAGGTGTTGTCACGCCCCGAGAAGATGATCGGCACCGTGCTGCTTGGCAACACGCTCGTCGACGTTCTCGCCGCCGCGCTCGCGTCCAACATCGCTGTGCATCTCTATGGCGAGGTCGGTGTCGCCTACGCCACCGCCGCGATCACGATCCTGATCGTGATTTTCGCGGCCGTGTTGCCGAAGACCTACGCGCTTGCCTATGCCGATCGCGTCGCGCTGGTCGTTGCTCCGCCGATGCGCGGCCTCATCTACGTTCTGACGCCTTTCACGAAAGCCATCGAGTTCGTCGTCCGCAACATTCTGAAGCTGACGCCGGGCGAGGCCGACGACGCCGCAAACATTCTTGCCGCTCACGAAGAAATTCGCGGCACTATCGATCTGCAGGCCAAGGAGGGAACAGTCGCCAAGGGCGATGCGGAAATGCTCGGCGGCGTCCTCGATCTGGGGGACCTGCAAGTCGCGGACATCATGGTCCACCGTACGAAAATGGAAACGATCAACGCTGACGATCCGCCCGCTAAGATCCTCGATCAATTGATGAAGTCGCAGTACACGCGGGTGCCCATCTGGAAGGATGAATCCGAGAACATCGTCGGCGTTTTGCATACCAAGGACCTGCTGCTGGCGCTCTCCCGCACGAACTGGTCGCCGGAAGGCCTCGACGTCATGAAGTCGGCGAGCGAACCCTGGTTTGTCCCCGATACGACGAGCCTCAAGGACCAGCTCAACCAGTTCCTAAAAAAGAAAACGCAGATGGCGCTCGTCGTCGACGAATACGGCGAAGTGCAAGGGCTCATTACGCTCGAGGATATTCTGGAAGAGATCGTCGGCCAGATCACCGACGAGCACGACAATCCCGACAGCCATATTCGTTTGCAATCGGACGGCACCGTCAACGTCGATGGTACCGTTGCAATTCGCGACCTCAATCGCCATCTGGATTGGGACTTGCCCGATGACGAAGCGACGACGATCGCCGGCCTCGTCATCCACGAGGCGCAGACAATTCCCGAGCCTGGCCAAGTGTTCACGTTTCACGGCTACCGCTTCGAGATTCTGCGCAAAAGCCGGAATAAAATTACCGCGATCCGTATCAAGCCGCTGACAGCGGCAACCGCGTCGGGCGGCGGCATTACGCAGCCAAAAACCGCTCACCGTGGCTGACACTCATTCGCCAGCAGCGAAGCCCTTCGGAATGGGTTCGCCGGGAGCAAGCGTCGCCAACGCCAGCGCATGGATGCCGCCTTGCAACTCCTCTTTCAAAAGGTCGTTGACGAGGCGGTGGCGCTCGACACGCGATTTCCCGGAAAAAGTCGCGGAGATGACCAGGATGCGGAAATGGCTCTCGCCTGTCCCGGGCGAGTTACGGTGGCCGGCATGAAGCTCGGATTCATTGATGACGTCGAGCCGCGTCGGACGCAGCGCTAGCATCATCTTTTCCCGAACGCGGCGAGTTGCGGACATGTTAGCTTCTCTCTTTTGCCGTAGCGGTCGTTCGTCGTCATGGCGACGAACGTGAACTGCTCGTTAAATGCTTTGCCGTCACACTCGACAAAGAAATCAAGCCGGTGTGTTGCCGCCTTGTTTCCAACTAAGCGAACCATCATACTTGCCGGCCGATGAAACTCGATTCCAAATATTTCGACAGCATCCGCGTGTCTTCGAAGCGCTCCCAGGGCGCCAAGAAGGAGTCACGCGTGGTCGGCTGCCAGTGGAAGGGCTGCGACAAGCCCGGGCCGCACAAGGCGCCGAAGGGCCGTGGCCGTGATGGTGAATATTTCAACTTCTGCATGGATCACGTGCGGCAGTACAATCAGGAATACAATTACTTCGACGGCATGAGCGACTCTGAGGTCAATAGCTTCCGCAAGGACGCCCTGACCGGTCACCGGCCGACATGGAAAACCGGCGCCAACGCCTGGGCGCACGGCACGCGCGATGGCGCCCGAACCGAAGAAGCCGCGGCCCGTGTCGCCGCCAGTTCGGCCAAAATGACGCGGCGCCCCCGGTCGTCGCGGACCGAATCTCCGACGTTCAAACGTCAGCTGAAGCCGCTTGAGCTCAAAGCCCTGCGCACGCTCGATCTTGGCGATAAGGTGACGCGTGAAGATATCAAGGCTCGCTTTAAGGAACTGGTAAAACTTCACCATCCCGACGCAAACGGCGGCGACAGCCGGTCGGAGGAAAAGTTGCGCGAAATCCTTCAAGCCTATAACTATTTGAAGCAATCGGGCTTGGCTTAGTGCCAGGCCTTTGAGCCGCGTGCGCGTCAGCCTCAAGGTGGCACCCGGCCCGAGCCCTTAGCGGCCGCTGGACGGCATTGAGCGGGAATTCACTTCACATGCGCACGACAACGAGCGCCGCCGGCGCGCAGGCAGCCAATCTGCCGGATATGCAATTATCCGTCCGACAGGTCTTCGGAATTGACAGCGATCTTGAGGTTCCGGCCTATTCGAAAGCCGAGGATCACGTGCCGGATTTCGATCCGGACTATCTCTTCAATCGCGACGTGACGCTCGCCATCCTCGCCGGCTTCAAGCACAACCGCCGCGTCATGATCCAAGGCTACCACGGCACCGGCAAGTCGACGCACATCGAGCAGGTGGCGGCGCGTCTCAACTGGCCGTGCGTGCGCATAAACCTCGACAGTCATGTCTCGCGCATCGATCTCATCGGCAAGGACGCGATCGTGCTGAAGGACGGCAAGCAGGTGACGGAGTTCAAGGAAGGCATTCTTCCTTGGGCTTTGCAGAGCAACACCGCACTCGTGTTCGACGAGTACGATGCCGGCCGGCCCGACGTCATGTTCGTCATCCAGCGAGTGCTCGAAGTCTCGGGCAAGCTGACGTTGCTTGATCAGTCGAAAGTCATCCGGCCCAATCCGGCATTCCGCTTGTTTGCGACGACGAATACGATTGGGCTCGGCGATACCTCGGGCCTCTATCACGGTACGCAGCAGATCAACCAGGGTCAGATGGACCGCTGGTCGATCGTCGCGACGCTCAATTATCTGCCGCACGACGACGAAGCCAAGATCGTGCTCTCGAAGGTCAAGGCGTTCGCCAAGACGGAAGCCAAGCGTAAGCAGGTGTCGCACATGGTTCGCGTCGCCGATCTGACGCGTTCGGCGTTCATCAACGGCGATCTCTCGACGGTGATGAGCCCGCGCACGGTGATGACCTGGGCCGAGAACGCCGAGATTTTCGGTGACATCGGCTTTGCGTTCCGCCTCACCTTCCTGAACAAGTGCGACGATCTCGAAAAGCCGCTCGTCGCCGAATTCTATCAGCGCTGCTTCGGCGAAGAGCTGACGGAAAGCACGGCCAACGTCGCGCTGAGCTAGGCGCACGTTCTCTCCCTTCTCATCGAGAAGAGAGAGACGGTGCAAAAAATTTGCCGAAGGCGGACCCTTCATGACGTCTCCGACCAAACGCCGCGAAGCGCCATCAGAGCCGTTAAAGCGCGTGCTCGCTCCGGCCGTGCGCGCCATCGCCGGCGACAGCAGCGTCGAGGTCGACTTCGTTCCGGGCAAGGGCGACGTCTCCGGCAGCTCCGTCTACATCCCGGAACCACCGCGTGCACCGACGGCGAAGGACATTGCGCTCGCTCGCGGCTGGGCCGATAGCCTGGCGCTGCGGATCGGCTGTCACGACGCCAAGGTCCATCGTCGCGTGGCGCCGCCGCCCGGCCCGGCGCGCGCAGTATTCGAAGCCGCCGAACGCGCCCGTGTCGAAGGGCTCGGGGCGACGCGCATGCCCGGCATGGCGGCCAACCTGACCGCGCGGCTCGAAGATCAATACAGCCACGGGCGTTTCAAATCCGTCAGCGATCGGGCCGAAGCGCCGCTCGAAGACGCGCTTGCACTGCTCATTCGCGAACGCTTGACCGGCCTTCCTCCGCCGCCGTCGACGAAGGGGCTCGTCGATGTCTGGCGTCCCGTGATCGAGGGGCGCGGCAGCAAGCTGCTGAAGCGGCTCGAAGCCCTATCGGAAAACCAGGAGCAGTTCGGCCGTCAGATTCGCGACCTGCTCAAGGTTCTCGAGATGGTCGATCAGGGCGACCAGACACAACCCGACGAGAACGAAGACGAGGGCGATGAGGGCGCGGTCGAGGGCGGCTCCGACGAATCCGAAGAGTCGAACGACGATGGCTCGGACGGCCAGGACAAGGAAAGCGAGGAACAGCTTTCAGACGGCGATCTCTCTGAAACCGAAGAGATGATCGACTCCGGTCCGACCGAACAAAGCGAGATGGACGACGATAGCCTCGACGACGACGAGGCGCCCGCGCCGTGGCGTCCAAACATGACCGTCCTCGAGAACCCGGAGGCGTTCGGCTATAAAGTTTTCACGCGTGCCCACGACGAAGAGGTCGGTGCCGACGAACTCTCCTCGCCGGAAGAATTGGAACGTTTGCGCGCCTTCCTCGACAAAGAGCTCAAGACGCTCTCGGCCGCCGTCGCCAAACTCGCGAACAAGCTGCAGCGCCGGCTGTTGGCGCAACAGAGCCGCGGCTGGGATTTCGATCTCGAAGAAGGCATGCTCGACGCCGCGCGGTTGACCCGTATCATCACCGATCCAACGGGCGCGCTCTCCTATAAACGCGAACGCGACACCGATTTCCGCGATACCGTCGTCACGCTGCTGCTCGACAATTCCGGCTCGATG
>DATBRP010000151.1:0-2378 GCA_036560245.1 Hyphomicrobium sp. | reverse complement strand
GCAACGAGACACACAAAAAAGGCCCCGCAACGGGGCCTTTTCTGTTTGAGGCGCGAAACGCTCGCGGTCATCAGGTCTTCGACAGCGTATCGAGGTTCGCCAGCAGCGGCTGCAGGATCGGATTGAGAATTGCCGCGACGCCAGGAATGCCGACGGCTTTCTCGATCGCAGCGGTAATCCCCGGAAGCGCGTTGGCGACGATCGTCGCGATCGGCTTCTTGGTTTCGGCGGAGAACGGCGCGGCGGCGGTTTTCACGCTCTCGATTTGCTTGGCGATATCCTGAAGCTGCGGCACGGCGGCATTGGCGCTTGCTTCGTCCTTGATGCCGCTCAGTGTCGTGGTCAGGCTGTTCAACGCCTTTGTCGTCGTATCGGCGAGGTTGGTGTCTGCGGCCATCGGTGTCGTTTGTGACGGCGCCGTCGTCTCGGTGTTCTGAGTCCTCTTGTGGTCGCAGCCATAGCTGCTCAATATCCACACCGCGAGGACCGCCAACGCCGCCGGTATCAGCCATTTGCTCCAGTCTGTAGTGCCGGGTATAGCAGCCTTCTGAATCGGCGCCGCGCTCGCCGTTACCCGATTTCCAAGTCCATCGAGAAGGCCGGTTCCGCCGAGCAGGTTGGAAAAACCCGGAGGAAGGGCCGCCGCGATGTTGTCCTTTTGGCTGTTGAGAAGATTCGCAAGGCCGCCGGCGTCGAGGCCGGAGCTTTTCTGCACTTGCCCAAGCTGACCGAGAACAATCGGCGCCAGCATGCCGAGCAGCGAGCTGCCTTGCGTCCCGCTGAGACCACTGAACTTGCCGATTGCGTTGGCGAGAGCATTCGTCGACGAGCCGCCGAGCAACGACGATAAAACGTTCGTGCCCTGATCGGCGAGCGCTTGCTGATTGGGTCCGCCGAGCAGACTTCCGAGATTGCTGAGAATTGACGGGTCTTGTTTAGCGACCGCATTCGAAAGCTGGGTCGCACCGGCGCCTTGCGAAGCCGTCTTCGTAAGTCCGGCGAGCAGACCAGGGACGGCGGCTGCAATCGCACTTCCAACAAGACCTTGGTTGGCCCCAAGACTCGAGGCGATGCGACTGATGATTGCCGGGCCGAGAAGCTGCATAATTGTCGAAACGAGATTCATGGACTTGACCTTTCCTCGAGCGGGGGAACTTCGTCCTTCAGTATCGACGCGAACTGCGCGCCCCGATAATAGCGGCTCGAAGCCTTGAGCGGCGCAAAACCGCGAGTAAGGTGTATTGCGCGTTGGCGGATACGATGTTGAACGATGTGCAAAAATTAGAACTAAGTTGCGCGAAGTCTTTTTACGTTGCGCAAACGACAAATCGGGTGGGAACGAAGCATGACGCAATCTGTACTGGGCATCGTCGGTGGCAGCGGCTTTTACAATCTGCCGGGGCTGGCGCATGTGGAATGGCGCCATATCGAAAGCCCGTGGGGGATACCGTCCGACAATATGCTTTTTGCGGATATCGACGGACTGCCCATTCGTTTTCTGCCGCGCCACGGCCGCGGCCATAAATTGTCTCCGAGCGATATCGATTACCGCGCCAATATCGATGTTCTGAAACGTGCTGGTGTTACCGATCTCGTTTCGGTTTCGGCATGTGGATCTCTCAAGAAGAAGTATCGGCCGGGCGACTTCATTTTGCCCGATCAGTTCATCGACCGGACCTTCGCCCGGGAGAAATCCTTCTTCGGAAAGGGATGCGTCGCGCATGTCGCGATGGGCGATCCGATCAGCCCGCTGCTGTTCAAGGCGCTCGAAAAGGCGGCGGGGTCCGAAAAGATCAAAGTGCATCGCGGCGGCACATATCTCGCGATGGAGGGGCCGCAGTTCTCGACACGCGCCGAAAGCAATCTCTATCGTTCATGGAACTGCGATGTCATCGGCATGACCAACATGCCGGAAGCCAAGCTCGCGCGCGAAGCCGAGATTTGCTACGCCAGCGTCGCGATGGTGACGGACTACGATTGCTGGCACGACGATCACGCCCACGTCGACGTTGCCGCGATCCTCGAAGTGATGCGGGACAATACCGAAAAGGCGCAGCGGCTGGTCGCCCGCCTCGCCCGCGATTTTCCGCGCGAGCATCCGGCCTGCCCGATAGGTTCCGATCACGCTCTCGAGGTGGCGATCATCACCCCACCGGAAGCCCGCGATCCGGAACTCTTAAAAAAGCTCGACGCCGTGGCGGGGCGCGTCCTGGCGTAGTCCGCCGCAGATCAATGCCGGCCTGACGACGGACACGTCACGACAGTCTATTTGCACGGCCGTGACTGGACGGTCGCACTCCAGCCGGTCTCGGCTTTGGCATAGGTGACTTTCTTTCCGGCAGATTTGCGCCAGCTCGCCCAATCGGAACCGTACTCGC
>DATBRP010000150.1:0-7178 GCA_036560245.1 Hyphomicrobium sp. | reverse complement strand
CGGGAGACGAAATCTCGGCCGTGTCGCCGGTTGCGCGTCGCTCGGCTCCGGTCATTTCTTGAATTTTGCGAGAACGTGTCCGTCTTCGGCCTTGAGTACCAGCACGCCATCGTTGGCGACGAATGTCCGTGCAGCTTCGAGCGCTGCGAAATACTGCGCCTCAGTTTCGGATTTGCCCTCGCACATCATTTTCGTCGACGCCAGCGGCCCAATCTGAATGGCATCGTCCTCGATGGAAATCGGTCCGTTGAAGCGGTTACAGCCGCCTGTGCCCGAAACCTTGTCGGTTGTGTAGTCGAGCGTCGGCCCGTCGACCGGCTTGCCGTTGAGCTCGACGGCAACCCAGCTGGCCGTCACCGGGCCGTCGTCGTCATCGGCAAGGGCGGGGCCGACAAGGCCCAAAGTCAGGGTCGCGAGAAAGAAAGCCGTGGCGCGTTTCATTGCCGTTCCGTCCCAGAAATCAATTGGCGCCTTCGAGCAGACGGCGCGCGATGACTTGTGCTTGAATTTCGGCCGCGCCCTCGAAGATGTTCAAGATGCGCGCGTCGCAAAGCACGCGGCTGATCGGATATTCAAGCGCGAAGCCGTTGCCGCCATGAATCTGCAAGGCGTTGTCGGCGTTGGCCCAAGCGACGCGTGCGCCTAGGAGCTTGGCCATGCCGGCTTCGAGATCGCATCGGCGGCCGGCATCCTTCTGGCGCGCCGAGAAGTAGGTCAACTGCCGCGCGATCATCGTTTCGACCGCCATCATGACGACCTTGTTGCGAACGCGCGGAAAGGAATAGATCGGCTTGCCGAACTGCACGCGGTCAAGCGCGTACTTGAGCCCGAGGTCCATAGCGCACTGGGCGACACCGACGGCGCGTGCGGCAGTCTGAATGCGCGCGCCTTCGAAAGTGTTCATCAGCTGTTTGAAGCCCTGACCCTCGACGCCGCCGAGAAGATTTTCGGCCGGAACTTCGAAATTGTCGAACGAGATGTCGTATTCCTTCATGCCGCGATAGCCGAGGACTTCGATCTCGCCGCCGGTCATGCCATTGGCGGGGAAGGGATCGGCGTCGCTGCCGCGGGGCTTTTCGGCAAGGAACATCGACAAGCCCTTGTAGCCGGCCTCGTTGGGATTTGTGCGTGTCAGCAACGTCATCACGTCGGCGCGGACGGGGTGCGTGATCCAGGTCTTCTGGCCGGTGATTTTGTAGACATTGCCATCCTTCACGGCGCGCGTCTTCAAGGACGCGAGGTCGGAGCCGGTGTTCGGCTCGGTGAAGACGGCGGTCGGCAGCATTTCGCCCGACGCGATCTTCGGTAGATATTTTTCTTTCTGCTCGGGCGTGCCGTTGTGCAAGATCAGTTCGCCCGCGATCTCGGCGCGCGTGCCGAGCGAGCCGACGCCAATATAGGCGCGCGACAACTCTTCGGAGGCGACGCACATCGCTTCCTTACCAAGCGCCATGCCGCCGAATTCTTCCGGCAACGCCAGGCCGAAGACGCCAAGCTCGGCGAGTTTCTCGATGATTTCGAGCGGGATGTATTCGTTCTTGAGATGCCATTCGTGGGCGTGCGGGTAGACCTCGTCGAGGCCGAAACGGCGCATCAGGTCCTGGATCTGTGCGTGCGTCTCATCGAGGCCGGTATCGCCGAACGTCATCGCCTCGGGCTGTGCGGCGATCAATTCGCCGAGCCGGGCTTTCACCGCTTCCGTGCCGCCCTCGGCGACGAGATCGGCAACGGAATCTTCGAAGCCGCGAATATCAGCCTTCGGAACGTCGAGCGCCTCGGCGCGGGCGATTTCGAGCTGGCTCATCGGAATGCCGTTGGCGATCTGCGCCGAATATTCCGCGAAGGCGGCGATCAGCAGGAGCTGCTCGAATTCGCCAAACCGGCCTTCGCCATTGAGGCGGTTGGCCCAGTCGTGCATCTGACGGAGGCCCTCGACGGCGGTTGCGAGCCATGCCAATCCGTGCGCGACGTGCTGCGCCTCGTCGATGCCGCCGGCTTCCTGTATCTTGATGCGGACGCCGGCCTTGGCTGCCTGCAGAATGCGGTCCGCGCCGGTGACGGCTTCGCCGCAGCGCTCAATCAGCTTCTCGGGACCGGCGGATAGAATGGTGGTTCCGGCCTTCAAGGGCGCGACGGACATACGGATCTCCTGAGAAAGGGCAAGGTGGCGGCAAAAGCCGACCGTTTCCTATTTCGTCGCGGCAGATTAGTCCACTCGCTCGCTGCCGCAACCAGCCGCCATGCGCGACCGATCGGCGCGAAACGCCCGGTCCGTGCGGTGGTTCCGGATCGAAGCCGCACCTTCACCCGTTAACCCAAGACACCGGCGGTAAAAGGCTGTGTCCGAAATGCTTCCGGGTGGCGGTCCAACCTTTTGTCGTGTGGACCTCTGTCCGTCGAGACACTAGGTTTCCGCGCCGAACGACGCTGGGAGAGCGGGTTACCCATGAAGCGCATGCGCAGACTGTTCGATGCCTTTTATCGGGTTTACGAGCATTCCGGCTTCGCCATGGCGGGCGCGGTGGCGTTTTCGTTCGTCGTTTCGTTGTTTCCGTTTTCGATTTTTCTTGGGGCGCTGTCGGGTGTGTTCGGCGGTCGCGAGCTTGCCCAGGATGCCATCGCGCAGCTCTTCGCCATCCTCCCGGCACCGGTTGCCCAAGGACTGGCCCCTCAGGTCGAAGCCGTCATGGGGTCGCGACGCATCGATCTTCTGACCCTCGCGGGGTTTCTTGCTCTCTTTTTTGCGACGAGCGCCATCGAGACTTTGCGTGCCGCGCTCAATGGCGCCTACCGGGTCCGGGAGCAGCGCCCCTATCCGCTTTGCCTGTTGATCAGCATGTTGTTCGTATTCGTCAGCGCGATTTCGACGTTGGTACTGACGTGGGCGGTGGTCGTAGGTCCGAGCGTCATTGGCCCAGCGATCGCTTCGCAGTTCCAGACGGAGTGGATCAAGACGTTGTTCGATTCGAGCTGGCTCGGTCCGGGCGTGCGCTATGGCCTTGCCGGCGCCGTGATCGCGGTACAACTCACGGCATTGCACATGTGGCTGGCGGCGGGGCGGCGGCGGCTTAGCGACGTCTGGCCCGGGATCGCGCTGTCGATCGTTCTTTGGCTGGCCCTCGCAGGGCTCTGGTCGCACTACCTCGAGATCACCAACTATTCGCTATTCTACGCCGGCCTGTCGCAGTTGATGATCGCGCTGATCTTCTTCCAGTTCACGGCGATCACGATTTTAATCGGCGCCGAATTCAATCGCGGCATCATGGAAATGAAACGCATGCGGCGCGAGGCGGCCGAGCGGGCAGCATTCGGCTCGGGATCGCCGAGCTGAAGCAGAAATAAAAAGGACGGGCTGATTAGCCCGTCCTTTTGTATTTCGCGGTTCGCTGAACTCCAGCCTAGCTCCGATGCTGGCCGGCTTCGATAACGTCTTCGAGGGTCCGGAGGCCCGTTGTCGGAGCCGACACGAGCACCGCCATATTGCCCGGTTTGTGCTCGTTTTTGTACATGCGCATATGGGCTTTGGGGATTTGCTCCCACGAGAAAACTTCCGACATGGTCGGGTCGATGCGCCGCTCGATGACGAGGCGGTTGGCCTGACTCGCCTGCATAAGGTTGGCGAAGTGCGAGCCCTGGACGCGCTTTTGGTGCATCCACAGATATCGAGCATCCATCGTCAGATTATAGCCCGTAGTGCCGGCGCAAATGACGACCATGCCGCCGCGCTTCACGACTTGTACGGAGACCGCGATCGTCGATTCACCCGGGTGCTCGAAGACGCAATCAACGTTCACGCCCTTGCCGGTGATGTCCCAAATGGCTTTGCCGAATTTGCGCATCTCCTTCAGCCACTCGTTGTATTCCGGCGTGCCGACTTTCGGGAGCTGCCCCCAGCATTTGAAGTCTTTGCGATTGATCGTGCCCTTGGCACCGAGCTGAAGGACGTAATCGCGCTTGTCGTCTTCCGACACTACGCCGATGGCGTTGGCGCCCGAGGTGGCGCAGAGCTGAACAGCGAAGGAGCCGAGGCCGCCCGAAGCGCCCCAGACAAGAACGTTATGACCCGGGCGCAGCACGTGCGGGCGATGGCCGAATAGCATGCGGTAGGCGGTTGCGAGCGTCAGCGTATAGCAAGCGCTCTCTTCCCAGGTCAGGTGCTTCGGGCGCTCGAGAAGCTGGCGGTCCTGCACGCGGCAGAATTGCGCGAACGATCCGTCCGGGGTCTCATAGCCCCAGATGCGCTGGCTCGGCGAAAACATTGGATCGCCGCCGTTGCATTCTTCATCGTCGCCGTCGTCCTGATTGCAGTGAATGACGACCTCGTCGCCGACCTTCCAGCGCTTGACCTTGGAGCCGACGGCCCAGACGATGCCCGAAGCGTCAGACCCGGCGATGTGGTAAGGCTGCTTGTGGACGTCGAACATCGAGATCGGCACGCCGAGCGATGCCCACACGCCGTTGTAGTTGACGCCTGCCGCCATCACGAGGACGAGCACGTCGTGGCTGTCGAGTTCCCACGTTGGCACCACCTCGATCTGCATCGCCTTGTCGGGCTCGCCCTGGCGCTCCTTACGGATGGCCCAGGCGTACATGTTCTTCGGCACGTGGCCGAGCGGCGGGATTTCCCCGATCTCGTAGAGGTCCTTTTTGACCCCGGTCTGGAACGACTGAGCGGCTCCGCCCGCGTCATTTTTCGCCACGTTCTGGCTCGACATTGGTGCTGCGTCTCCCGACATTCCCCGCGACGAGGGCCATTCTGGCTCGTCTTCTTCTCGCGCGTCCCCACGACTGGCGTAGGGATCGCAGTATGAAGCACGTTTTTGCGCTGCAATGAAGAGGGTTGAGCCCCAGGTTTAACCGAGGATCAAGAACTCCTTAACCGCCCACGCATATTCTTAGCCTCTACAAGACTTGAGGCGTTTTGCCAGCCCGTTTGTTCGCCGCACTCGCCTCGTTGGAAGGCCGTTAAATGCAAGATCTGCTGTGGCAGCTCAAAGATACCGACTCGTTCACGGTCTATACCACCGCGGCCTACGTCGCCGTTGTTTTCCTGTTTATACGGGAGATCGTGGATGCGCCGATGTTGGCACTCGTCTCCATTCCGGTGCTTATGGCGGGCGGAATTGTCTCGCCGGCCATCTTTCAGAAAATGATGATTACGCTGGCCTACGACAAGGATACCAATGTCGCAGCGACGGCGGCAGTCGGGGTGTCGACCGCTCTAGCGGCGCTGGTGGTCTTCAAATGGCTTTGGATGCTGCTTTTGGAGCGCCAGGCACGGAAGACGACGTTGACGCCGCTGGCGTCCAGTTCGCGCCTTAGACGCTAGGCGAACCTCGAAAAGGCGGCTATTGCGCCGGGTGTGTTCAAGCCTAAATGCGCGGCGAACTGCCGGTTTTGCCTTTCCGCGACATTCAGTTACCTTACAATTCTTCACCTCGTTGATTGTCCCTGAGCCGAGAGACGCCCTCCGTATGCCGGAAATCAAGACTGCCAAGCCAGCTAAAGGCAAAGTCGAGCGCGACAAGCCGTGGATGTTCCGGACGTATGCCGGCCACTCGACGGCGGCCAAATCGAACGAGCTGTATAAGAGAAACCTCGCCAAGGGTCAGACCGGTCTCTCGATCGCCTTCGATCTGCCGACGCAGACGGGCTATGATTCCGATCACGAGCTGGCGCGAGGCGAGGTCGGCAAGGTCGGCGTTCCGGTCTCTCACATCGGCGACATGCTGACTCTGCTCGACGGCATCCCGCTCGACCAGATGAACACGTCGATGACGATCAATGCGACGGCCGCGTGGCTGTTGTCGCTCTATATCGCTGTGGCCGATCAGACCGGCGCGTCGCGCGACAAGCTCACGGGCACGATCCAGAACGATATCATCAAAGAATATCTGTCGCGCGGCACCTACGTATTTCCGCCGGAGCCGTCGCTGCGGCTGATCAAGGATACCATCGTCTTCTCGACGAAGACCGTGCCGAAGTGGAATCCGACGAACGTCTGTTCGTACCATCTGCAGGAAGCAGGCGCGACGCCGGTGCAGGAACTCGCTTACGCGCTCGCGACGGCCATCGCCGTTCTCGATACCGTGAAAGCGTCCGGCGAGGTTCCGGCCGCGGATTTCGGCAAGGTCGTCGGACGCGTGTCGTTCTTCGTCAACGCGGGCATGCGTTTCGTCACCGAAATGTGCAAGATGCGCGCATTCTCCGAGCTTTGGGATGAGATCACGCGCGAGCGCTATGGCGTGACGGACGCGAAAAACCGGCTGTTTCGCTACGGCGTGCAGGTCAATTCGCTCGGGCTCACCGAGCCACAGGCCGAGAATAACGTCTATCGCATCCTGCTCGAAATGCTGGCTGTGACCTTGTCGAAAAATGCTCGCGCCCGTGCCGTGCAGCTGCCGGCCTGGAACGAGGCGCTGGGATTGCCGCGCCCGTGGGATCAGCAATGGTCCCTCAGGATGCAGCAGATCGTTGCCTACGAGACGGATCTGCTCGAATACGGCGACATCTTCGATGGCTCTGTCGAGATCGCCAGGAAGGTCGCGGCGTTGAAAGAAGAGGCCAAGGCCGAACTCGCGACGATCGAGAAAATGGGCGGCGCGGTCGCTGCGATCGACTACATGAAACGCCGCCTCGTCGAGAGCGGCACCGGTCGGCTTTCGCAAATCGAGACCGGCGAGATGGTCGTCGTCGGCGTCAACAAGTTTACCGAAACTGAACCGTCGCCACTGACGGGCGGTATCGACACGATCATGGTGGTCGATCCGGCCATGGAAGCCGAGCAAATCGGCAAGCTCAAAGCCTGGCGCGAAAGCCGCGACGCCAAGAAGGCGGCCGCAGCGCTAGCCGACGTCGAGCGTGCCGCCAAGGAAGGCCGGAATATCATGGAGCCGTCGATCGCTGCTGCCAAAGCCGGCGTTACAACGGGCGAGTGGGGCACAGCGCTCAGAAAGGTGTTCGGGGAATACCGGGCGCCGACCGGGGTCGCACAGGCGGCCGTCGTCCGCGACGGGGCCCAGCTCGAAGCGGTGCGTGCATCTGTGGAAGAGGTATCCGATCGGCTTGGGCGGCGTATCAAGTTCCTGGTCGGCAAACCGGGACTCGACGGTCATTCGAACGGCGCCGAACAGATCGCGGTTCGCGCCCGCGATGCCGGCATGGAGGTCGTTTACGAG
>DATBRP010000149.1:0-2882 GCA_036560245.1 Hyphomicrobium sp. | reverse complement strand
CCGTCGGCCATGATCTCGCGCAGCCCGCGCATGATGACGCGGAGCGAGGTTTCGCTCGGAAGTGGTCTCGGATCGTCGCGCCGCGCTACCATGCCAATCGTCCCGCCGGTTCGGCGGCCCATTATGAGGGATAGGAAGACGCGGCCGAAGCAGGTCCGCGTCTAGTCGCTGTCGAGGCCGTATGCCGTATGCAATGTCCGAACGGCTAGCTCGGCATAGGCCGCATCGATCAATACACTGATTTTGATCTCGGACGTCGAGATGGCATGAATGTTGATGCCCTTCTCGGAAAGCGTTTTGAACATCTGTGCTGCAACGCCCGCATGGCTGCGCATGCCGACGCCGATAACCGAGATCTTCACGACGTCCGCGGAACTCTTGATGTCGAAGTGTCCGATGTCGGCCTTCGCCTTTTTGAGCACATCGAGCGCGCGCGGAAGTTCGGCCGCCTGAACGGTGAACGTCATGTCCGTATGCTTGCCGTCCGGCGTTACGTTCTGCACGATCATATCGACGTTGATGCTGGCGTCCGACAGCGGGCCGAAGATCCGCGCTGCGACGCCGGGCTTATCGTCGACCTTCAGAAGCGTCACCTTGGCTTCGTCCTTGGCGTAGGCGATTCCGCTAACGACCTGCTGTTCCACGATCTCATCCTCGTCGCAAACGATGGTTCCGATATCTTCGATATTATCAGGCCGGAAGGCCTTCATGGCGTCGGGCGCAACGAAGCTCGAGAGCACGCGCGTCTTGATCTTGTAGACCATCGCCAGCTCGACCGAGCGCGTCTGCAGAACCTTGGACCCGAGAGACGCCATTTCCAGCATTTCTTCATACGAAATCTTGGCGAGCCGCCGCGCCTTCGGAACGATACGCGGGTCGGTCGTATAGACACCGTCGACGTCGGTGTAGATATCGCAGACGTCGGCTTCGAGCGCGACCGCAATGGCGACGGCGCTGGTATCGGACCCGCCACGGCCAAGCGTCGAGATGCGATTGTCCTTCGGCTCGATGCCTTGGAAACCGGTGATGACGGCAATCTCTCCGGTGGCGATGTGCTTCTTGAGATCGCTGCCCGGTATATCCGCGATGCGGGCGGAGCCGTGTGCGGCCGACGTCTTGATCGGCACCTGCCAGCCTGTCCAGGAGCGCGCCCTGAGACCCATCGCCTGCAGCGAAATCGCCAGCAACCCGGCGGTCACCTGCTCACCTGTCGCGACGACGGCATCATATTCGCGCCTGTCGTAGAGCGGCGACGCCTCTTTCACCCAGGCGACGAGCTGGTTCGTGACCCCCGACATCGCTGAAACGATGACGGCGACCTTATTGCCGGCGTCGACCTCGCGCTTGACGTGAAGAGCCACGTTCTGGATGCGCTCGACATTGGCGACAGACGTGCCGCCGAATTTCATGACAACCGTCGCCATCCTGAAGGGGCTTTCCCGTGCCTGCTGCAAGCTCGCACAGGCCCAATTGCGGACCGGACGAGCTATTCATATTTGGAATGAGTCCGGCGCTTCTTAGCGGCTCCCAAGCCCCCCGGCAACTGTTGAACGCCTAATAACGCGGCCCGTGCGTCCGTCCCGGCGCTTGACAATCCCCCTGCCCGGCTGACGAGTACGGGCGACCGGAGCCATCAATGACCGCCGCCCAGCAGACGCCGAACAACCCATATGCCGCCAACGCAACCCTCGATCCCGAGGAAGTGCAGCGCTTCTCGCGCCTCGCTTCGGAGTGGTGGGACCCCAACGGGAAATTTCGCCCGCTGCACCAGATCGGGCCGCCGCGCCTCTCGTTCATCCGGGATGAAGCCGTGGCGCACTTCGATCGCGATCCGAAGGCGCTGCGGCCGCTTTCCGGCCTCACGGCCTTGGACATCGGCTGCGGCGGTGGCCTCGTCGCCGAACCGCTGTCACGCATGGGCGCGACGGTGACCGCGATCGATCCTGCCGAGCGCAATATCGCAATTGCGAAAAGCCACGCCGAGGCGCAAGGGCTCGCCGTCGACTACCGCGCGGCGCGCGTCGAAGACCTCGTCGCCGAAAAGCGCACATTCGACATCGTCGCCTGCCTGGAAGTCGTCGAGCACGTCCCCGATCCTGAAAAATTCGTCGCCGAATGTTCGGCGCTCGTCAGACCCGGCGGTCTTGCGATCTTCTCGACGATCAACCGCACGTTCAAAGCCTGGGCGCTCGCCATCGTCGGCGCCGAGTACATTCTTGGCTGGCTGCCGCGCGGCACGCATCAGTGGGATCGCTTCATCAAGCCGGAAGACCTTGCCCGCTTCGTCGAGGCAGCAGGCCTCGAAGCACCCCGCTTCGAAGGCATCACCTACAATCCGCTGCGAGACGTCTGGTCGCGCAATCCCGACACCGACGTCAACTATTTGATGTCGGCAAAAAAGGCGGCGACCGCTACCTAGCCGGCAAAGGGGGAAGATCGCGATGTTTCCGGTTGGCGACGACGATTCAGCCGTCAGAACGGTGCCGATCGTCACGTATAGCCTGATCGCCGCCAACGTTCTTTTCTTTCTCATTGAACTGAACGGCGGAGACGATTTTATCCGGCAATGGGCGTTCATCCCGCGCCGGTTCAGCCAAGACCCAACCGGCAACGCGGTGACGATCTTCACGTCGATGTTCATGCACGGCGGCTGGATGCACCTCCTCGGCAACATGCTGTATCTCTACATTTTTGGCGACAATGTCGAAGACCGCTTCGGCCGCGTCGGCTTCCTGGCTTTTTATATCGCTGCAGGCGTGTGCGCGACGTTCACGCAATACTACTTCAGCGAAGGATCGAGCCTGCCGAACGTCGGAGCTTCCGGCGCCATCGCGGGCGTGCTCGGCGCCTATATGCTCATGTTCCCGCATGCGCGCGTCAGC
>DATBRP010000148.1:0-6562 GCA_036560245.1 Hyphomicrobium sp. | reverse complement strand
AAACGGCGAAAGGCAGCCGACATCGCGCGCTCCCTCAAACGATCGGCGGAGCACAGCCACAGACGCAAAGGCACGCCATTCCAGTCCGCGATGTCCATGCTGACGTTTTACATCAATCGCGCAGGCAAGAACTTATCGGCGAGCCGCCGCCACACGCTCGACCGCGCCAAGCAAGAACTCCGCAAAGCCTTCGGACGCACGCCATAATAGCTACCGTCGCCTAATGCCCTGGTCCCGGCTTTCCAAGCGGGATGGCTCGAAGGAAGAAGGCCAGCGGAAACGCGATCAGGCAAAGCATCGCCAGCATCCAGAATGCGTCTATGTACGACAGCAGCGTCGCCTGCTTGAGAATGGTTTGCGCGACGAGCGCGTTCGCGTGGTGCGCCGCATCGACGGCAGAGTAGTGACCGCTTTGGAAAAGTTCCGTGGCACGCCGGATGGCTTCCTGAAAATGAATGTTCGAAGGAATGGTGTTTTCGACAAGCCGGCTCTGATGAAATTGCTGGCGCTGCTGCAGCACCGTCTGCACAAGCGCAAGACCGACGCTGCCGCCGAGGTTTCTGGCGATGTTGATTAGCCCGGCGGCTTGGTTCGTATCCGCGCCCTTAAGTCCGGCATAGGACGCCGTCGTGATCGGAATGAAAAGAAACGGCAGCCCGGCCGACGTGAAGACACGCGTCCAAACCGCATACCCAAACGAAAGGTTTGGGCTCAGCCCCGTCAACGTCCACATCGACATTCCGACGATCGCCAGGCCGAACGCGATCAGATATTTCGGTTGTATTTTGCCCGTCAGGTAGCCGGCGACCGGCATCATCAACATCGTCATCACGCCGCCCGGCGATAGCGATAATCCCGCGAGCGTCGCATCGTACCCGAACTCGTTCTGCACCAGCTGCGGCATCAGCTGGATCGAGCTGAAAAGCGTTCCGCCCGTGACCAGCATCATAAAGAAGCACATGCCGAATTGGCGGGTTCCGAGCAGGCGAATGTTGACCAGCGGCTGCCGCCGGGTCAGCTCCCAAGGGATGAAGATAACGAGCGCCGCGATCGACAGGACCGCGAAGAAAATGATGAAATTCGATTGGAACCAGTCGCTGCGCTGGCCTTCATCGAGCACGACCTCCAGCGCGCCGAGGCACAGCGCCACCAGTGCAAAGCCGATGAAATCAAAGCTGGGAGATTTACGCTTCGGCTTCGGCTTCTTTTCCGCTTCGCCGTTCGCCGTGTCCTTCACGAACGTCCCGACGAGAAACAGCGATAGTATGCCCATCGGGATATTCATGAAAAAAATCCAGTGCCACGTCCAATAATCGGTGATGAAGCCACCGAGGGTCGGACCGATCGTCGGCGCAACAACGACCGCAATGCCGTAGACTGCAAACGCGTTGCCGCGCATCTCCGGCGGAAAGGCATCCGCCAGAATGGCCTGTTCGCTGGGCGCGAGACCGCCGCCGCCGAGCCCCTGCAGCACACGAAAGAAGATCAGCGACCCCAGGCTCCACGAAAGCCCGCACAGCAGCGAACTTGCCGTGAACAGCGCGACGCAGGTCATATAGAACCGCTTGCGCCCGATCATCGATGAGAGCCACGCGCTGGCCGGGAGAATGACCGCATTCGCGATGAGATAGCTCGTCAAAATCCACGTCGCCTGATCGTAGGAGGCCCCCATGCTGCCTGCGATATGGCGCAATGCGACGTTGGCGATGCTGATGTCGAGCACCTCCATGAACGTCGCAATCGAGACGATAAAAGCAACGAGCCAGGGGCTGATTCCTGGCTTCCCGGCTTTTTTCGCCGGCGCCGTCATCGCACCTTCACTTCCGGGACGACGGACATACCGGGCCCGAGAGTAATGTCGGACGGCGGATCGTCGATCTCGATCTTGACGGGAACGCGCTGCACGACCTTGACGAAATTACCGGTCGCGTTCTCTGCGGGAAGAAGACTGAACGCCGTGCCCGAGCCTGGTTGAATGCTGTCGACATGTCCCTTCAACTCGCGATCGGGGTAGGCATCGACTTCGATGGTTACGGGCTGACCGGGCCGCATATCGGTGATCTGCGTCTCCTTGAAATTTGCCGTTACCCAGATGCGACTGGGAACAAACATCATCAGGTTCTGGCCCGGTTGCGCATATTCGCCTTTCGCGGCGCTAAGCTGCACGACGCGACCCGATTGCGCGGCGGTGATCGACGTGTAGCCGAGATTGAGCCGAGCCTGTTCGCGGTCGGCTTCGGCAGCCTTGACGCCGGCTAGGGCGCTGACCTTTTGAGCCTGCAAGGCCGTCACCTGCCTCTTGGCAGCTTCAACGCTTGCCTTCGTCCGGGAGTCCGTTGCCTGCGCCTGTTGCAGCTGCGATCTGGTCTGCTCGGCCCTCTGAACGGTGCCGGCCGCCGTCTGCACGAGCTTCTGTGCGCGATCGTTTTCTTGCTTTGCGAATACAAGCGCGGCTTCTGCCTCGGCCTGCTGCTGTTCGGTAGCCGTCACTTGGGCTTGTTGCGCCGCTATTTGCGCGTCATCATTAGTGACGCTCGCCTGCGCCTCGGCCAGTCGCGCTTCCGATTGATCGAGAGCGGCTCGGTAATCTCGATCGTCGATCTGGACGAGAAGGTCGCCGGCGTTGACCTTCTCGTTGTCGGTGACCTTAACGTCGGTGACGTACCCGGCGACCTTGGAACTGACCGCGAATTGCCGGGAGTCGATGAATGCGTCATCCGTCGATTCGAAATGACGGGCGTGCAGCCACCACATCGTTCCGGCGACTGCAATGATGATCAGAATAGCCGCAACCGCGGTGAGTATCCAATGGGCACGCAGAAATTCACCGATGCGGATCGGCTTCTGTTCCTGCTCATCATCGGTCGGATCTTGTAACTTGTCGGCGTTCTCCGCGGGTGCGTGCTGGTCCATGAGATTGATCCGGCGGCCGTTTACCCGCTCAAGAACAGAAACGGCCGCAAGGCTTTCCCGGTTCCGCAGCGCGACATGCGGATATCCCGATTGTGGCGGTTTATTTAGGTCTATGCGCCGCCCCGGTCGCAACGGGAGCGCAAGCCCGGTCCCGCTCCACGCGACTGGCACGATGCCGCGCACTCGCTCCATGCATCGTCTTTTCCCAATGAAAAGGCCTGCGAATAAAATCGAGCAACGCGCGATAAGCTGCGTATGAAATTGCCAGCCAATAGACCGGCAACCAGACGGCGGAGAGCAGTCTGCGCGGCGAACCCGTGCGAATGGCGGTGACGATCGTCAGCATCCATGCGGCCCCATAGCCGGCGACGAGATCGACGCCGCAAACCCATCCGAGAAAAGCACTCGTCGGTGTCAAAGCTCCATCGGAAAAACCGTGCATGATTGCCAGGACGTAGAACCACGGATGCACCAGGATCGACAAAATCATGCCGCCGATGATCACCTGAAAGCCGAGGAACCCCCGGCCGCCGAGGTCGCGCCAAAGCCTGCGCGGACGGCGCATGTGAACGAGATACGTTTGCATCCAGCCTTTGATCCAGCGGGTGCGTTGCCCGACCCAAGAGCGCCAGAATGCCGGACCTTCCTCCAAGGTTTCCGACTGGATGACCGAAACCTCATAGCCAAAGCGCGCCAGTCGAATGCCGAGATCGGCGTCCTCGGTGACATTGAACGGGTCCCAACCTCCGCATTTCAGAAGCAGATCCCGTCTGAAATGGTTCGATGTCCCGCCGAGCGGTACCGGCAGCCTGAAATACGACAGCGCCGGAAGCAGGCCGCTGAACAACGCCGAGTATTCCAGCGCGAATTGCCGGCTCAAGAACGACTGATCTGCGTTGTAGATCGCGAGACGCGCCTGCACGCATGCCAATCTCGGCCCGCCCCCGATGAAGGCTTCGGCCGAGCACCGCAGCTGATTTGCATCCGGAACGTCTTCGGCATCGAACACGGCGACGAACATGCCGCGCGCATCCTTCAATGCATAGTTCAGTGCCCGTGGCTTCGTCCTCGGCTGTCCCTCCGGAACCGTCACGATTCGCATGTTTGCGACGAGCCCCGCTTGCTGCAGAGCACGCCGCGTCATGGGATCGTCGGCTTCGGTTATGAACAGAATTTCGAGCCGGCTAGCGGGATAGTCGAGCCGCGTCATGGCCTTCACAAGGCTCGGCACCACCGCTCGTTCTCGATAAAGCGGCACGAGCACCGAGAACGTCGGCAGCCGGTCATCGAACCGGTGATCGTAGACGGACGCATCGACGCGCTGCCGGGGTCGAAGGACGTGCCAAATCGCGGCCACTCGGATGCACGTGATCGCGAGAAACGGCAGCGTCAACGTCAGCACCCACAGGAAAAGTCCCGCTCCCTCGAGCGAGATCAAACCGGCCGTGAGCACTCCGGGTGCGGTGAGTATGACAATCTGCTGCCACACCGGCAGCGGCGTCGCGGCTGAAAACTCCGGCGCTCGGCGGCGCAGATCATTGACCGCACGATCAAGCTGTCCGATCGCGCGAAAGAAGGGTTCCCAAGGCACGGATGGGCCTGGCTCGGCACGCGCCGGCATACGGGCGCGCCGCATAGGCGGCGTCTCGGGTCGGCTCGTGGACATGCAATGCCCCCAGCCGGCCCCAATACGAGCGCCTTCATCCGGCTTGTGCTCAGTATAGGCACTGGCTTCGAACCGGCAACGGGACTATGAACAGCCGCGAATATTTTTTCGACACCGGCCATAGCATTCGGCAGCGCATATGAAACTTGGACCGCACCTGCTTCGATGGTTCGCCGTGACAATCGGCATCGGACTCGCTTGCATCAGCGGACCGGCTCTCGCGCAAGATACGGGAACACCGGCGCAGCTCTCCGCCGGAAAATCAGCACCCCAACCAACCGACGCTGCACCGCGGCGCGTCGTCATCCGTTTTCTGACGGACAGCGATTTCCCGCCTTTCGATTTCTACGATGAGGACGGCGTTCTCGTCGGATTCAACGTCGACCTGGCGCGCGCTATCTGTCTCGAACTCAACACCTCATGCGATATTAAAGCCCGGCCGTGGGAAGAACTTTTCTCCGGCCTGAAGAACGGTGAGGCCGATGCCGTCATCGCGGGACACAAGGTCACCTCCGCGGCTCTCAAGGAGGTCGATTTCACCGACCGCTATTTCCATACGCCGGGACGTTTTGCCGGCCGCAAGGGCTCAGCCAAGGTCGACATGACGCCGGGCGGCCTGGACGGAAAGCGCATCGCCGTCGCTCGCGGCACCGCACACGAAGCGTTCCTCAAGACGTTTTTCCGCGACAGCCCCTTGGCGATCTACGAGAATGCCGACCTTGCGCGTGAGGCGCTCGCCGCCGGCAAGGCCGATTTCCTGTTCGACGACGGAATTTCCCTCGCCTTCTGGCTTAACGGCACGCTGTCCCGCCAGTGCTGCGAGATGCGGGGCGGGCCGTTCCTGGAGCCGAAGTTCTTCGGCGACGGGATTGCAATCGCGGTCCCAAAGAACGATCCACAAATTAGGCTCCTGCTGAACAAAGCCTTGGATCGGGTCCGCGCCTCGGGACGTTTCGAGGAACTCGTGCAGCGCTACTTTCCGGTCAGAATTTACTGATATTAAGTCGCCGGTAAGCTCACCGCCGGAAAAGCAAGCTTAATACGATGATCCGCCTCGAACGCCGCGATCCGCAAGCTAATCTGGTGGATGATGATTCGTAGTCTCGTCGCAGCGATGATCGTCTTCGGCTTCATGGCAACGCTGCTGGCGCTGCCGTCGGAAGTCGCCGATGCGCGCTCGTATCGAAACCACGCCGGAACAAAACACGCGAAGCATTGGTCGCGGTATAGTTCGAGACACAGATCCAATTCGAAAGCCAATCGCAAGTCTTCGGCAACTCCCAGCCTCACCCTCGGCGTGCCGATGGTGCCGCCACCGCCGAAGCGGCCGCTCAAGCTGATGACGCGTGCGGAAATTCTCGCCTCCGATCCCACTCGCCTCGAACGCCTTGGACGCCGCCTCATCGTCGGATTTGAAAGTTTCAGCGAAGTCAAAACTCTCGTCGAGAAGCGCGCCATCGCCGGCATCTTCGTCACGGATCACAACGTCCGCGGCAGGAAGGCTGCCGATGTTGCGAAGGATATTCAAGACCTGCAGGACATCCGCAAGACGCAGGGCCTGCCCCGCCTGTTCGTCGCCGCCGATCAGGAAGGCGGCTATGTCTCGCGCCTTTCGCCGCCGCTGAAACGGCAACCGACCCTCGGCATGCTCGTTGCCAAGCTCAAGACCGATACGGAGCGAGAAAAAGCCGTCAGAGACTACGCCGAGACGCAAGCGCGCGAACTCGATCGGCTCGGCATCACGATGAACTTCGGCCCCGTCGTCGATCTGCGGCTTGGTGGGCCGGGCCGCAATGATGGAGAGACCCGGCTTTATTGGCGCGCCATCGATAGCGATCCGTATCTCGTCGCCAAGGTCGCCGGCTGGTATTGCGACACGCTCACGAAGTACAACATCATCTGCACGCTCAAACACTTCCCGGGCCTCGGACGCGTTACGCGCGACACACACCTCATGACGGGCGAAATCACGGCGAGCGAAGC
>DATBRP010000147.1:0-7171 GCA_036560245.1 Hyphomicrobium sp. | reverse complement strand
GCCGAAAAACACTGCAGGAAAATAGAAGTGCGCATTGCGTTCTCCTGTCCCTTCGCCGGCATGACCCGGATCAGGTTCGAAGGGTGCTCGCGCTCGACTTACGCGATCTCAGCCGGACCACCGGCGCCCCTCGGAAACGTGCCCATTGTCGCGCCATTGAGCGACAATGGCAAGCTAGCTTGCTTTAGTTCGTCATCCTCGGCCGAGCGCGGCGCCGTTACGGCATTGCCGGCCGGCTCGACGAAGGAGAGTCGGCAATGCCAAACAAAGGAGCCGCGTCGAAGGCCGGGGATCCAGCGCAAGACTCGTCGTGAGACGCAATATTGTGCCTTCGGCGATTCTAACGCTGGATCCCCGAACGGCCTCGCGGGTTCGTCCGTTCGAGGATGACGTTGAAGCGATGCTAAGCCGCCACCGCGTGCTTTGCGACGTCGACCCAGTTCTTGATATTCTCGATATCGGGCGGACGGCCTTCGCGCAGCACACGCTTTCCTGCCGACGTTGCAACAAACTTCAAAACACCGACGGAAAGCGCGACCGGATCGGCCTCGGCAACGGCCGCAGCCGTGCGGTATCCGGCGCCGACCAGCAATTGCGCGTGTGTTCCCCTGAGGCCCGGCACGTCGATGACGAGTTGCGCCTGATCTTGCCAGTCGGTCAACGTCTCGGCGTCGAAATGCGGATCGTCGAGTTCCTCGGCGAGATTATAAGGATCGCATCCGAGGAAATCGCCGACCGTATGAACGCCGACGGCCGCGAAGCGTTCGGCCATTTTCGGACCGATCGACGGTGCTGCTTCGAGATCGTCGCTGGCGAACAGGTATTTCTTGCCCCCTTCGCTTCTGTCGTCTGCAGCCTGTCGGGCCGGAATTGGCCTCGCATGCGGCAGCGCCGGCGGATGCTCGGAAACCTCGTGCGCGATGTGTGCCGACTTCGCGACGGCCAATTCGAGCGCCGTCGTATCGGGCATCGCCTGCGGCTCCGCCATCTTCGGCGTTGCAATTGCGGGCGGCGTTTGCCGCGCGGATGCAGTGTCGCCATCTGGAAGACGCGCCGAACGCGCCTCGCTTCGCTGGGCAAGCTTCGGCGCCAGAACTTCTTGCCGGTGCAGATCGCGAAAGGCTCGATCGTCCTCCGGCAATGCGTGATCGACGCGCCCAGTCGCCTTCAACTCGTCGTAGATCGCTTGCACGAGCTTGCGATCTTCGGTGTTCGTCAGTCGCTTCTCGATAAATTTCTGCGGGATCTGCGTCATCGCCAGGAACGTCTGGGCCGTCAGCGCTACGTCGGGCGCCGCGACGCCCGCTTCCGTGATGGCCGCATCGAGAACGCGCGCATAGCCTGTCGCCGCGTACATCAGCAGCTCGGCGACGATGTTGCGCGCGATATCGTCGAGCCCGTCCTCGGGCCGCACGCTGCCTTTGTGAATGTCGTAATGCGCGATGAGTTTTTCGTAGTAGCGATGCGAGAATTCCGCGCCGTCGCAGACGAATTCCTTGAGCCAGTTCGGCCCGGTCGGCACGGCTATGTCGAGATCGCCGAAGCGCTGCTCACCGAGCGCCCGCAGCGCGTTATACGACCGGTTGATGCTCCACTCGGTGGCGCGATGAATGGCGTTCTCGGCTTCCGTCTGGCCGGTGTGAAACGGCATGACGGGATCGGTGTAATAGTGGCTGAGAACGCCCGCCGCATAGGCCGCCTCGGCCCAGTTGCCGGCCTTGAGTTCCGCGACGGTCTGCCGATACCAGGCTTCCGCCTTCTCCGGCGCGCCGCCCCAGTAATTCTCCGACACGTGCAGCACGTGGTTCTTGAAATCCTTGAAGCTGACGTCCGGAGCCTTTGAACCTTCGAGATAGCGCTCGACGTGTTTCAGAAACACCCGCGTCCATGCGTCCTTGTCGGCGCGCGGCATCGCATCGAGCGCATCGAGCGCCAGCTTGTGATGCGTGCCGTTGGCATGCGTGGCATAGACAATTCGAAAGAGCGCGGACATCGAGGCCTCGGGGCTGACCGTTGTATCGCCCCTATCTACGCGAGTCGCAGCGCTGCCTCGATTGCACTGCTGCCGCCGTTGCCGGTCATCAACCGTTTTCGTGCCGCTGCCGGGCGCGCTTCTCTGCCGCAAGATCGATGATATCGGCGGTGAGGCCGCGATCGCGCGCGATCCGGCGGGCAAGCTCGGCGCGCTTCTCGAGCTGCGTGATGTTAGGCTCGGACGACGCAGAAGCGTCCGAGAACATGCGCGCCAGAATTTCGGGCGACAGCCCGCACGCACTCCCGAGCGCCAGCGCTTCTTCGCGCGCAATCGCGTGCGCGGCTTCGACGTAGCTCATCAGCGCGGCCGCCGCGTGTGCGCTGCCGAGCGGCCCTGTGCGTTCGACACTGCCGAGAAGCGAAAGCGTGGCAGTTACCCCCTCGACGGCATCCGGATAGCCGCCGAGAAAGATCTTGGCGCGGCCCTCTGCTGCGGCCTCCTGTTCGCCGATCAGCGCCGCATCGACCAATGCGACGCCGCGCGTGCCGAGCAATCCCAGCAGCGCCTGCAGTTCGCGCGGCGTGCGTGCGCCGAGATCGACGATCACCGAGCCCGGCTGCATTTCGGCGCCGAGTCCCATGCGGTCGCGGCTGCCGATAAGCAGCTCGCGCATCGTTTCGGTGTCCTCGATTGCCGCCAGCACAACCGGACACTCGAATGCGATGTCCGTCGGCGTCGGCGCCGGTTCCAGAAGTTGGCCGCGCGTTACGGAGGGCGAGCCGCCGAGTGCTGCATAGAGCGTTCGGTAGCCGCACAACGCGATCCGCCGGGCGATCGCGATACCGAAATAGTCGTCGCCGATGACGCCGACGGGACTGTTATTCGGAGCATTGCTCATGCTGCCTCCTGCGGCTAGCGGCCTTCGCGCCACCACGCCAGCGCAATAAGAGCGAGCAACGCCGAGAGCGCTGCGAGCCCGTTGAACATTGGCGTCAGCTTGACGCCACGCGTCAGGAATGCCTGCCGGTCCTTGAGGCCGAGCCAGCCGGAACCGGCCATGACCTTCGCCGTCGACATCATGGAAATACGCGGCACGTCGACATCGGTGATCGGCGATGATGCACTTGCCGACCTCGTCCAGAAAACGCCGCCGCCCGTCGCGTCGGCAATCGGCTTCATCTTGGCGTCGGTCGCCGTCACTTCGCTCATCTCGCGCGGGTCTTCGATACCGGCATTGGCGACCGCCGTAAGCGTCCCGGTCGAAGCCGGCGTCTCGGCTTTATAGAGACCCGGCAATTTGACATCGATGGTCGACCGCCAGACTCCCGGTTGGCCCGTGACCGGCGAAAGCGTCACGTCGGTCGCGTCGCCGCCTGGACCGAGCACCTTCACGGGACCGACTTTGTCCTCCATCGAGCGGCGTTCGAGCGTCAGCTTCATGCCTTTGGAGGTCGCGATCAGCCGTTCTTCTTCGAGATCGGGTTCTTTCATCAGCCAGTGCGAAAGCCGCCGCAGCAGATCGGTGTGCGGACCGCCGCCATCGTACCCGCGCGCCCACAGCCACGCTTGGTCCGACGTCAGCAGCGCAACGCGGCCTTTGCCCTTACGGTCGAGAATGAGCAGCGGCTTGTCTTCCGCCCCCGTCATCACGACGCGGCCACGCTGGGGGGTGACTTCGGCTTGCCGGAACCAGCGTCCCCAAGTCGGTTTCGGAGACGCGTCGGCGACGTTCGCCGAATTCCACCCCGGCAGACCTCGCGTCACCGGATGCTTCTGCCCCTCGGCGGTGACCTTGGCGCGGAACGGCATTTCGAGCACGCGGCCGGTCGGAGCGGCCGGAAGCACTGAAGCAAGCGGCGTATGATAGATGCTGTAAGCACCCGCGTAGTCGTCACCGGCGGCGACAAGAAGCGCGCCGCCATGCTGATCGACGTAGCGCGCGATGTTGTCATAGTAGAGAAGCTGCAGAATGCCGCGATGCTGATATCTGTCGAAGATGATCAGATCGAACTGGTTGATCTTCTCGGAAAAGAGTTCGCGCGTCGGAAACGCGATCAGCGACAGCTGATTGATCGGCGTTCCGTCCTGCTTCTCGGGCGGCCTCAAAATCGTGAAGTGGACGAGATCGACGGCCGCGTCCGACTTCAAGAGGTTGCGCCATGTGCGTTCGCCGGGATGCGGCTCGCCGGAAACGAGCAGCACGCGTAGATTTTCACGCACGCCTTCGGCGGCGATGACGGCGCGGTTGTTGGCCGTCGTCAACTCGCCCGGCGTCGGAGCGAGTTCGATTTCGACGATGTTCGTTCCCGTATGCGGGATCGGCATATTGATGCTGACCTTGCGGCCGATCTCCGTGCGCACCGTTTCGTCCGGCTGGCCTTCGCGGCGCACCTTGAGCGACACGGCGCCGGATTCCGACGTCGGCGCTTTGCCCGTCTCGCGAACCGCGATTTCGATCGGACGTGACTGCCCGACAAGCCCGTAGCGCGGCGCCTCGATCACCTCGATGCGACGGTCGAACTCGTCAGGCTTGCCGGTCAGCAGCGTATGTACCGGCGCATCGAAACCGAGCGCCGCCGCCGACTTCGGAACGTCGTGCACTTGCCCGTCGGTGACGAACAGCACGCCGGCGATGCGATCGGGCGCCGTATCGCTGAGCGCGGAATTGAGATCGGCGAAAAGATTTGTCCCGGGTGCGGCCTGCTCGCCGGGAACGCCGCCGGTGACCCACTTGATTTTGAGGTTCGGGATCTTGGCGAACTTCTTTTCGAGGTCGTCGCGGATCGCCTGCATTTGCTTGGTGCGGTCGGCGAGCCGCTGGCTCGGACTTTCGTCGAGCACGACGATCGCGACGTTGGCGAGGCTCTCGCGCTGTTCCTGCTTCAAGACCGGATTGAGCAGCGCTCCGATCAGCGCCGCGAGAGCCGCGAAACGGATCAGCGCGCCGCGCGAACGGCGCAACAGCAGCACGATGACGAGGACAAGCGCCAGCATCGCCAGCACCGCGAGAAGCGGCAGCGGAATGAGTGGAGCGAATGTGATCGACCAGTTCAAAAGTTATGCCTCTACTGACCCAGCCGCTCGAGCAGCGCGGGTACGTGCACTTGATCGGCTTTGTAGTTGCCCGTCAGCGCGTGCATGACGATGTTGATGCCGCCGCGGAACGCCATCTCGCGCTGCATTTCGCCGCCGGGAACGCAGGGGTAGAGCGGACGTCCCCGATCGTCGAGCGCCCATGCGGCGGCAAAGTCGTTCGACGTGATCATGATTGACGTGACGCCGTCGGACACGCGCGCCTTGTGCGTGTCGTAATCGTTGTGCGGCGTCGCTTCGACCCAAAGCTGCCCGCCGTCCCACCGCCCTGGAAATGACCGCAGCAAATAGAATGACTTCGTGACGACGTGGTTTTCCGGCACGGGTTCGAGCGGCGGCACATCGAGCTTGCCCAAAAGCCGCTGCAGCGCGGTTCCGCCTTTCCCGGCGAGCGGCAAGAGATTGCTGCCGCCTTGGCCGTAATCACGCGTGTCGAAGATGATCAGGCCGCCTTCCTTCATGTAGGCGTCGATCTTGGCAATGATCGGATCGGGCAGCGCCTCCGCCGACTTGAGCACGGGCCAATAAAGAACGGGATAGAACGCAATTTCGTCCTTTGTGATGTCGACGGCGGCGGGCGCACCCGGCTCGACGGCGGTCCGCGTTTCGAGAACGCGGCCGAGGCCTTGCAAACCGGCACGGCTTGTCTCGTCGGTTTCGCGATCGCCGCTGATGACATAACCGAGCGTTACTTTGCTCGTGGCTTCGATGGCCTTCTTGTATTTCGCGGCGTCGCCGGACCGTACGATGACCGGTTCGCCGCCGGAGGATTGGGGGAAGCTATCGAGCTGCTGGTATTCCGGTTGTTGGAAGTCTTGAAAGTCTTGACCTTGGAAATCACGTCCGGGCGACTCCTGCGCCTTCGCATCCTGGACACCCGCGAAACCCAGGGCGAGAGCTGCGAGCACAATCATCGCCGCGCTGGTTCCGGCGCGCTTCCTCGGACGGCGCAACAGACCGCCGAGCCCGCCCGCCTGCAATACGAGAACCGCGAGAATGTCGGCGAACAGCAGGCCGAGCGCCAAAGCCAGCAGCGTCGGTTTCAGAGCCGTGCTCGCGGCGTTGTCGTAGGAGAGCCGCGTCACCGACCCTGGCAGCTGTGGGAATGGAACAAGTGTGCTCTTCGGCGTAAGCACGTTGAGTGCCCGCGGGCTCGCGGACTGACCATAGTAGCCCGGCGGATGCTCGAAGCTCGGCGCCGTCTTCTCGAGCTCGGAACCCTTGACCGGCTCGGCCGTCGGCGGCGGGCTTCTGAGCGTGCCGAGGCCGTCGAGCGTCTTCAGCGGTGCGAGCACGTTGGCATCGGTATTGGCAGTCCCGTTTGCGTTGGCTTCGGTGGTCGCGCCGCTTTGCTGGCCCGAGGCACCGATCGTGCCCATCGTTGACAATCGCCGCAGCATTTCGACGAAGAGTCCCGACATCGGCAGATTGGACCAATCGGAATTGGCGGTCACGTGGAACAGCACGAGGCGGCCGTTGCCGTGCTTCGTCGCCGTCACCAGAGGTGTGCCGTCCTTGAGCCGCGCCCAGATTTCAACCTCGGGCGTCAACTCCGCCGGATCGGCGAGAACCTGGCGGTTGACCGTGACGTCGTTCGGAATCGTCAGCCCCGCAAACGGGCTATTCTCATCGAAGGCCGCCAGCGGCTGCGGCGTCGACCATGACAGCGCGCCGCCGAGCGAGCGTCCGCCGCTCCTGAGCGCCACCGGCAGAAGATCGTCGCCCGCTTTTTCCAGCCGAGGTCCGGCGAAACGCACGAGCAGCCCGCCGTGCTTGACGAAGTCGTCGACTTTTTTCGCGGCTTCGCCCGTCAGCGTACCGATGTCGGCGAGCATCAGAACCGAGATGTTCTGCTTCAGAACGGAATCGAGCCCTTCCGAGAGATTGGCGTTCTTGGCGATCGCAAGGTCCGCGTAGGGCTTCAGCGCCTTCTCGATGTAGTAGAGCGGCGCCAGCAGCGGCTGTGCTTCTTCGCGGCTTTCGCCGGAAAGAAGCCCGACGCGATGCCACTGCGTCGCCGCATCGATCAGGCTGACCGTTCCCGCCGATCGCTCGCTGGCGATCTCGATGCGCGCCACCTGATTGCGCAGTTCGAGCGGCAGG
>DATBRP010000146.1:0-5236 GCA_036560245.1 Hyphomicrobium sp. | reverse complement strand
TGCTGCGAACACTATGCCGAACGGACGCCGTAGCAAACCGGGTGAATGACGAATGCAGGGCAGGATCGTGCCCGCGAATGCGGAATGGATCGCCGAAGCTGGACACTTGATCCGCTCCGGCGCACTCGTCGCCTTCGCGACCGAAACCGTCTACGGCCTCGGCGCCGACGCGACCAACGGCGAAGCCGTGGCCCGCGTCTTCGATGCCAAGGGCCGTCCGACCTTCAATCCGCTGATCGTTCACGTGCTCGGCCTCGAGCAGGCTGTTCTCATCGGAACATTTTCGGCGACCGCGCGCCGTCTCAGCGAAGCCTTCTGGCCAGGACCGCTAACGCTCGTCGTGCCGCGCCTCGATACGACCGAAGTCAGCGAACTGGTATCTGCCGGTCTTCCGACGGTGGCTCTCAGGGCTCCCGATCATCCGATCGCGCGGGCGCTTTTGAAAGAGACGCAACGGCCCATCGCCGCCCCATCGGCCAACCGCTCGGGCCATGTCAGCGCCACGCGAGCCGAACACGTCGCCGCCGATCTCGGCGACAAAGCTGCGGTGATCCTCGACGCCGGTCCAACGGCGCACGGCCTCGAGTCGACGGTTCTGAGCCTCGTCGGTCCCACACCGATCTTGCTTCGCCCCGGTGCCATATCCGCCGAAGCCATCGAACAAATCATCGGCCAAAAAATTATCCGGGCGAATGAAACCGGCGAGCATTTGACATCGCCGGGCCAACTTCGCAGCCATTATGCGCCGCGCAGCCGGCTCCGGCTCAATGCCAGAACGTGGCAACCGCACGAAGCCGTTTTGGCGTTCGGAACGGTCGCAAAGACCCCCGCGCGAGCCACCATGAATCTCAGTCCGTCAGGCGATCTGGTCGAAGCGGCGGCAAATTTATTCGCCGCGCTGCGTATCCTAGACGAAAGCGGCGCCGAGACGATTGCCGTTACGCCCGTACCGGCGCAAGGCCTCGGAGAAGCAATCAACGATAGGCTCGAGAGAGCGGCAGCGCCGCGCGACTGACGGCGCGGCCGGCAATGGTATCTCAGCGCCCGCTGACCATCACGATGCGATAGATCACGGGACCGAGCACCGGGCTTTGCATCGCGAACGTATTGAACATCGACCGCAGATTGGGCATCGCCGGCACAAATGCCGCGAAAGCGCCATAGAGCAGAACGGTCGTGATGCCGTTCACGATCAGATACCGACGCAACATCGCTTGCCCCGCAACACCCGTTAAGACTTTGTTAAACAAAGCACGAGGGTGGCGACGGGCTCAAGCGGTTTCGAGGCGCGTCTCGAACATTGGTGAACGTGGCGGCGCTTGCCGGATGAGAAGACGGATCAGCCCGGCTGCGGAACTTCTTGCTGTTGTTTCTTCAACGACGCAGTGACGAATGGGCGAAGCCGCAATGCCGGCTTCTCGATAAAAAGCCAGGATGCGAACGCGATCGGCAATACGATTACGAACGCAACGGGCGCCAGCAACAGCGGCGATAGAGTTGGGACAAGCCACAGCAATGTCTGTTGGATCGGACCAGCGAAAATGTAGATGCCGAACGACGTGTCAGACCGGTTGCAGAAACCGCGCAACGGCCCCCAGGTTTTCGTTGCCGCCCAAAGCGCGCCGTAACCAAGGAACAGCAGAGCGCCGACCTCGGCGAAGGGCGTCTGAACCGACAAAACGAACAGTGCGAACAACGGCAACAGCGCCGCGCCGCTGATCACCAGATGGCTGCGCAGCAGATAAGCAAGCGCGCCACCGAAGAAGAAAACCGTGAAGTAGCGTAGGTTTTCGGTGAATCCGTAGTCGGCGGGATCGCTGGGCAACGAAAGCGAAATCGTCGCGACGAGAGCGGCAAGCCCGATGATGGAGACGCGACGCCAACGCGGCTCGAACAGCCCCGTCGCGCCCATCGCCGCCAACCCGAGATAGCAAGCGACCTCGTACTTCAGCGTCCAAAGCGACGAGTTGACGTAGCCTGCATATGCGTTCGTATCGAATACGCCCGGCAGCGGCACCGAACCGCTCGAGAGCGTTAGCGTTTTTGCGATGTAGCCAAAAAGACCCGGGTTCGTCAGGTACTCACCCGAAGGCATCGAGGTGACGACCGCGCCAAGCACAAGCGCCGTCGCCAGCACGCAAACGATCAAAGCCGGAAAAATTCTGAGGACGCGGGCCACCATGAAATCGACGACGCTGCGGCTGCGATCGAAGCTCTGCGCCACCATGACGCCGCTGAGAATGAAGAACACTTGTACGGCGCACTCTCCGAGCGACCGCCCGAGCCAGGATTGCAGCGGCTCAACGTCCGATGTCCCGGCGGAATAGAGGTAGCTGTGCGATATCAGCACAAACGTCGCCATCGCGAAGCGCAGCACCCCAAAGCTGTTGGTTTCAGGGGACAAGACGTCGGCAAGGCGGGGAGATGATGAGAGACGCGCGAGAAGCTTCATGATGCTCGAATGTGCTGAATTGAGACCTGATAAGGACAACAGCACTTTCTACGCCAAACCGGTTAACGGGGCCGTCTCGCGATCGTTAATACTTCTGCTCAGCCGGCTCTATTGAAAAACCTCGCATGAAGACCGCCGACAGAGAGTGAAACGGAGCTTTCGTGGATGGCCTCCTTCGCGGCCATGACGATGGGGGACTGAAGCAACGACGCTGATACTAGGCCACCGACTTCGGTAAGCTAATCTTTCCCGTCATGGCCGCGAAGGCGGCCATCCACGCGAACGTCAACAATCATAGCGGTGAGGTTTTGCGACGAGCCCGAAACCGGACGATCAAATCGAGTTCTGATTACCGTCCTCGATCGCTTTCCGCGACGGCCAGCTGGCGCCCATCCAATCGTCTGTCCCGAACAGCCAATACCAGAAGCCGTGACGGCGATGGTACCGCTCGATGATGAAGCGGTTCATGTTGTCCATGTGCGTATTGAGGGAATTGATCGTCTCGACCGGCAGCGCCGTGTCCCGATCGAGCGCGGCGATGCGGCTGAGAATGTTGGCAACGTCGGTGGCTGAATCGGTTCGCCACTGATCCATCGAGCCCGCGAGCGTGTGCTGGTTCTGATTGAGCTTCATCAGCGCGTCGTGAACTTCGGAAAGATCGTTCGTGTAGGCCTGATGCTTTGCCGCCGCGGTTTCGATTTCTCCGGTAACGGCGTTTTCGACGGCAGCCAATCGCTCAGCGAGCGCGGTCGTCGCCTGCGTAACGGTCCGATGCTGCTCGTCCAGCTTGTCGACGAGACCGTTGATGCGATCCATCCCCGACGTAAGCGTCTCGATCCCGCCGCCGTCGGTCGATGTCGCGAGCACGCGCGTAACTTCGCCGTGCAGTTTATCAAAGCGATCGCCAAGATCGCCGTGGCCGCCACGTTGCTCGCCGAGCACTGCCTCCTCGATGACATCAAGCCGATTGGCGATCGGTCTGAGGTCGAAGACTTGCCGGATCTCGTCGAGGGCCGGTCCCCCTGCCGAAGCTGCTCGTTCGCGGACGGAACCCTCGAGGTCTTGCAGTCGCTGCGATAGGACAGCCCAGGATTGCGACATCTCCTGCAACCGCAATTCCAGTCCCGCCTCGATATCCTCGAGCTTCGTTACGAGAGATTGGTCCGAGGTCGCGCCGCGCGATTCCAGCATGGTCGCCTCCAGCGTTCCGATGCGATCGAGAAGAACCGTCTGCCGGCGGCCCTGATCGTCCTGATGAACCTGTGTGTCTCGGCTCAAGTCGCGCACCAACCCAGAAATGATGTGACGTTCATTCGAAAAATCCTGGCCGAGCGCCCTGACCATCTGCTCGAGCGCTTCGATGCGCGAGTTCTGGAGAGCATCGGTCGGCGTCCCGGCGAAGTCTCCGCGATGGGAACGCAAAGCGTCCGGGGCGTAACGAAGGCCGGCCTGAGTGGAATAGCGTCCATCGCCGCTCGAACGTGTCAACGGCGGCAGCGGCTCGGCCATGTCGCGCAGCGACGTCCGCGCCGAGTAGCGCAACACCACATCGGACGATGGCAGCTCCGAGCGGTGATCGAGCAGAACCTGAAGCAAATCGTCGACGTCCGCCGGAGCATTTCGCCGACCCGCAATACCGGCCGATAATCTCAGCAGATCGGCAAGCTCGTCGGAGCGGCGCGGCGACACGGGACCATTGCCGCTAACCGCTGGAATCTCACTGGCGACGATCGTTGCCGTCTCGCGTCGAAGCGCCGGCACCCGGATGCCGCGAGCTTCGAGCGCCGCGACGGCCGCATCGATGCGCGTCATCGCGTTGAGAAGATGCTCGATCCGAACCTCGCCCGCACGGTGCGCAACCGCGATATCGTAAGCGTGGTTGCAGCACGCGAGCACGGCGTCGTCGACCAGTATCGGACCGGACCGATAGCCACCACGCTTGCCGTTCTGCGCGACCGGCAATTCGCCCGCCGCAGCAATCTCGGCCGGTGCCCCGGCCCAGGTCTGCGGGGTCCTGAGATCGAGGTCCTCACCCCTATAAGCCATTAGGTCGTCTCCCATCGCACGTTCTTCACGAACGCCACCCCAACGCACCATTATCCGTGCGGTTTATATGCGCGAATATCGGCGAGGTCTTGACTTACAGAGATTAATCCCGATTGAGACCTCCCGCGAGTCGTGATGGTTACCAAAAGCCAAAATGTTCAACGCACCGGAACGCCTCAGACTGGCACCCTTCAGAGAAGTGTCGGGATCGCGGGGTGTTGCAGGTCCGGCCCTTCAGCGCGCGGATCGTTGAGCTTGGGGTTGACCGCCCTGATCGTCATTCGCCCGTTCGGCAACGGCTTCAAAAGATCGACGATCCCCACGGCGCTTCCCGAGCTGCAATCGAGCCAGCGGCTGTAGTCGCGCTCCTCAATGATGACAGGCATCCGGTCGTGAACGCGAGCGACGTCGCCGTTCGCCGCCGTCGTGAGTACTGCCATCGTCTCGATTTCACTGCCGTCGGCCCCGAGCCACGTTTCCCAGAGCCCGGCAATCGCGAAAACCTCCTGATCCTTCAATCGGATGAGATGAGGTTGCTTGGACCCGCGCGCTCCCGTCCACTCATAGAAGCCGGTCGCAGGCACCAGGCATCGCCGATGCCTCATGGCGCCCCGGAACGACGGCTTCTCGGCCGCACTTTCTGCCCGGGCGTTGATGAGCGTCGTGAATTCGCTGGGATCTTTGGCCCAGGATGGAATGAGGCCCCAGCGCACCAGTTGCAACTCCCGTTGCCCCTTT
>DATBRP010000145.1:0-2110 GCA_036560245.1 Hyphomicrobium sp. | reverse complement strand
CGCATTGCCCCCAAACTTGACTTTCGGCCGTCCGCATGCGCTTTTCCGCGGCGATTTCCACCCATACCGCGCAAAGGGTTTTCCGGCCATGGCCGAGGCTAAACTGCATCGTTATCGCTCGCACACCTGCGGCGCGCTCCGGAAGAGCGATGTCGGCACGAATGTGCGGCTCTCGGGCTGGGTGCACCGCGTCCGGGACCACGGCGGCGTGCTCTTTATTGATCTCCGCGACCATTATGGCCTGACGCAGGTCGTCGCCGATCCGGACAGCGCCGCGTTCAAGGCGGCCGAAATGGTGCGTTCGGAATGGGTCATCCGGGTCGACGGCAAGGTGCGCGACCGCCCTGCCGGTACGGTAAATGCCGAGCTTCCCACGGGCGAAATCGAGCTTTACGCCACCGAGATCGAGGTGCTTTCGGCGGCGAAGGAGCTGCCCGTTCCGGTCTTCGGCGAGCCTGAGTATCCCGAAGACCTGCGTCTGCAATACCGCTTCCTCGACCTCCGCCGCGAGACGCTGCACGCCATCATTATGAAGCGGCTTGAGATTACGCGTGCCATCCGGCGGCGGATGCACGACATGGACTTCAACGAGTTTCCGACGCCGATACTGACGGCATCGAGCCCTGAAGGCGCACGCGACTTCCTGGTGCCAAGCCGCATTCACGAAGGCAAGTTCTACGCCCTACCGCAAGCGCCGCAGCAGTACAAGCAACTGTTGATGGTCTCGGGATTTGATCGCTATTTCCAGATCGCACCTTGTTTCCGCGACGAGGATCCGCGCGCTGATCGGCTGCCCGGCGAATTCTACCAGCTCGATGTCGAGATGAGCTTTGTCGAGCAAAACGATGTTTTCGCGACGATGGAGCCGGTGATCACGGGCGTGTTCGAGGAGTTTGCCAACGGTAAGCCGGTGACGAAGAACTGGCCGCGTATTCCTTACGATACGGCGATTGCCAAATACGGTTCCGACAAGCCGGACCTCCGCAACCCAATCGAGATGCAGGACGTTACCGAGCATTTCAGGGGCTCGGGTTTTAAGGTCTTCGCTGGCATGATCGAGAAGGACCCGAAGGTCCGCGTCTGGGCTATTCCCGCGCCGACCGGCGGCTCGCGTGCGTTCTGCGATCGCATGAACTCCTGGGCGCAAGGCGAAGGCCAGCCGGGGCTCGGCTACATCTTCTGGCGCGAAGGCGAGGAGGGCGGTGCCGGTCCGGTCGCGAAGAACATCGGTCCGGAACGCGCGGGCGCGATCAAGGCGCAACTCGGCCTGAAGGACGGCGACGCGGTCTTCTTCACGGCTGGCAACCCCGCGAACTTCTATAAATTCGCCGGCCTCGCCCGCGATCGCGCCGGGCAAGAATTGAAACTCGTCAAGGAAGATCAATTCGCGCTCGCCTGGATCGTCGATTTCCCGTTCTATGAGTGGAACGAGGACGAGAAGAAAATCGACTTCTCGCACAATCCGTTCTCGATGCCGCAGGGCGGCGGCGATGCACTCGATGCGGCGAAGACGGACGAAGAGCGTTTGAAGCTCAAGGCCTATCAGTACGACATCGTCTGCAACGGCTACGAGATCGCTTCGGGCGGCATCCGCAATCACAAGCCCGACGTGATGGTGAAAGCATTCGGCATTGCCGGTCTTGGGCCGGAGGTTGTCGAACAGCGCTTCGGCGGTCTTTTCCGGGCCTTCCAGTACGGTGCCCCGCCGCATGGCGGCATGGCCGCCGGCATCGAGCGCATCGTCATGTTGCTGACCGGCGGCAAGACTGTGCGCGAGGTCGCGCTGTTCCCGATGAACCAGCAAGCCAACGACCTATTGATGGGCGCGCCGAGCGAAGTCTCGCCAAAACAACTCCGCGAACTCTCCATCCGCGTCGTCGCACCGGAGAAAAAAGCTTAGCCGGCGCTGGCGGCCGGCTCGCGGAACGCGAGTCGCCAGCGCCCAACAAAGAAGGCGCCCGTCCGGGATCGGAGGGCGCCGAGTTGCGTCAGTCGGCTAGGGAGGAAGCTGACGCGCTTTGTGTGTGATGGACGAAACCGAAATCAATCGGTCGCGGGTGCCGGTGACGCGATGTGCGGCAAAAGGACGGCGACCACGAGTTTCTTGCCG
>DATBRP010000144.1:0-10918 GCA_036560245.1 Hyphomicrobium sp. | reverse complement strand
GCCGGAACCGCCGAGATCGGCACGCGGACGATCAAGGTGGCGCTCCGCCGGCTCAGGCAGTTCGCACGCACGGGTGCGTCTTCGGAACTCGATCTCGACGGCACGATCCGAGGCACGGCGGAAAAAGGCTATCTCGACGTCCACATGCGTGCAGAACGCCACAACACCGTGAAGCTCCTGATGTTCTTCGATATCGGCGGATCGATGGACGATCACATCAAGGAAGTCGAGGAACTGTTCTCGGCGGCGCGCTCGGAGTTCAAGCATCTCGAATACTTCTACTTTCACAATTGCCTCTACGAGACCGTGTGGAAGGATAATGCACGCCGTTATACCGACAAGACCGATACGTGGCAGGTGCTGAACACCTACCCTTCCGACTACAAGGTCATTTTCATCGGCGACGCCTCGATGAGTCCGTACGAAGTTACCGTGCCCGGCGGCTCGGTGGAGCACATGAACGAGGAGCCCGGCGCGGTGTGGCTCAAACGCGTCGCCGACATCTACAAACACGCCGTTTGGCTCAATCCCGTCGATCCGCGGCATTGGGACTGGACGCCTTCGATCGGCATGGTTCGAAGCCTCATGGAAGGCCGAATGTATCCGCTGACGCTCGACGGCCTCGACGCCGCCATGCGGGCGCTGATGCGCTGAACTTGCCCGCGACCTTGTCGACGACCCCCTGCTCTGTGCTCACGTTGAGCTATTGCAGTGCACGGTCGACAGGAAACGCCATCTCGGCAGTTGACCACCCGCCCCGCCTGGGCCATTTGATATGTGGGTGGGGACGGGGAATCCCGAATGAACATCGCGAAAATCTTCTTCGTGGCTTTGGCGACGGCAAGTCTCGGCGGCTGTGGCGCCAGCTTGCCGAAATTGACGACAGGTTCGCTATTCGGCGGCGCCAAGCCCGCTGTCGCTGCCGTTGACAGAAACAACGATCCGCTTACCCGCACGATGGACGTCGCAGCGACGTCGGCGCGCGCCATCAAGTGCGGTTATAATTTCGATCCCACCAAACTTAAGAACCAGTTCCTTGCGACCCAGACGGCGGCCGATCCCGCAAGCGCAGAGAAGCTGACGCAGATTTACGACACCACCTTCAACGGCGTCTCGAAAGCGATAACTGATAAAGGTTCCGACTACTGCTCGGCGGAAAAGACAGCGCGCATCAAGCTCGCGTTGAACCGCCATCTTGCCGGCGACTTCACGCCGTCGCCGCCTGAACCGTCCGAACCGGACGGAATTTTCGGCGGTTGGGGCTCCGGATCGACGAGTTCGGAAGGTGTAAATTCGAAAGCGGTCTTCGAGAACTGATACGGCTGTAGCGGTCGCGTTTTGAGCCGCGCATGCGGATCGAGTTTTGTGCAACAGATCCTCTGGGCGGAAATTTTTCTCAAAGCCGTCGCCGGCGCGGTGCTCGTCATCGCCCCCTTGACCGTGATCTCGCTCGTTGGATTGCAGCGGCCCGAGACCGGTTTCTGGCCTCGCCTTCTGGGCGCCGTTACGCTCGCGGTCGCGGCGGGCATTTGGGTCGGACTCCAATTCCCATCTGCGCAAGGCCCAATAGGTCCTGCCGGACTGATCCCCATCAATCTCTTTGCCGCTGCGGCGCTAATCGCTCCGCTCGTCCTCGGCAAAGCCGCACCATCACGCCGCGGCAAGCTCTTCATTGCCGCCACCGCGGTGCTACTTCTCGCGTTGGCGTTTCTCGAAATCGCACACGTGTAAGCGCCACGTTTACATTTTGCGGCCGTAACCGTCGCCTAACGATTGCGGACTAAAACGGACTTCTCGATCGAGCGCGCGTCAACCTTGTCGCGCGCGATTTGTTGCGAGAAGTCCAGCATGAACGTCGCCGCCCGCTCATTAAGTTCGCTCGACCTGCAGAGAGCCGATGAAAGCGCCGCGCGCTCTCCAACGCGCGCAGACGCCGCCGGCCAAGTCGAGTTGCAGCTCATCACCGACCGCCGCGACTTCGATGCGCTCGAAGACGATTGGAACGACCTTTTTCAACGCGCAGGAAGGCCGACACACGTCTTCCAGTCCTTCAATCTCTGCTGGCACTGGGCGAACCATCACTTGACGTCCGAGGGCGGAGCTTCGGCGCTCAAGCTGTCCATCGTAACCGGCCGCCGTAATGGCCGGCTGATCATGATCTGGCCGCTCGCCTCCGAGCGCGTACGCGGCATCACACAGACGTTCTGGATGGGTGAGCCCGTCGTTCAATATGGCGACGCTTTGATCGCCGCGGAGCCGGATGCTCCCGCCATCCTTCGCGCCGGCCTCGACTTCCTGCGCACGCAAACGTCATCCGACCTCTTGCGCTTGCGGCGCGTTCGCGAAGACGCCAACGTCGCGCCGCTGATGACCGAAGCCGGTGCGCGCGTCGCGGACCGGCAAACCGCGCCCTACATGGACCTGGCGAGCGCCAAGGATTTTGCTCGCTTCGAAGAACGCTATTCGAGCAAGATGCGCAGGAACCGCCGCCGGCTCTCGCGACGCCTTGAAGAAAAAGGCCCGGTGGAATTCGTCAGGCTGCACGGCGGCGCTGAAGCGCGCACGCTGGCGGCTCGCGCGATCGCCGTTAAGTCCGAATGGCTCAAGGATCGCGGACTGGTATCGCACGCCTTCGCAGATGAAAAGACCGCTCGTCTTTTTGCCGATCTCGCAGAAGGCAAGACGAAACCCGTTCCTTGTGTCGTCTCGGCACTGAAAGCGAACGGCGAAATCGCGGCTCTCGAGGTTTCCTTCACCTGCAAAGGCCGGCTCGTGATCCACGTGATGGCCTTCGATCTGGAATACGAGAAGTCGGGCGTCGGCGTCCTCCTTCTCGAAGAGAATTTGAAGCAGGGTTATGCAGAGGGCCTCAGCACCTACGACATGATGGCGCCCGGCGATCCCTACAAACTAGATTGGTGCGATAAATCGGACGGCGTGTGCGATTGGGTAAAACCCGTGAGCGCCAAAGGCTATCTCTACGCACGGATCTATCTTGGCTTCCTGCGCAGCCGGCTCAAATCAGCACTCAAAGCCATGCCCCAGCCGATGCGCCGCTTGATGCGCAAGGGCTATGACGCGAGCGCGACGGAGAATTGAGACGTCTCTTCGTTTACTTGACGCCGAGCTTCTTCTGCAGGCTCGTCGATGATGTCGTGTACTGGAACATCAGCTTCTTATCGGGATAGACGATCCGATGCGCGGCTTGCGCCATCAGCGCCGCCTCGTGGAAGCCTGACAGAATGAGTTTCAGCTTTCCGGGATACCAATTGATATCACCGATGGCGAAGATACCCTTCTCGCTCGTTTCAAAGCGTTCGGTATCGACGGCGATGAGATTCTCGTGAAGATTGAGACCCCAATTCGCAACGGGTCCGAGCTTCATCGTTAAGCCGAAGAACGGCAGCATGGCGTTGCATGGCACGCGTTCGGTACCGTTCGCGGTCTTGATCTGGAGAGACGTCAGTGCGCCGCCGGCCCCTTCCAGTTCCGTAACCTGGCCGATGAGGAGACGGACGCTCGACTCCTCTACAAGCTTCCGCATTTTTTCCACCGAGTGCGGAGCGGCGCGGAATTCGTCACGTCGGTGTACCAGTGTCAGGCTCTTGGCAACCGGTGCCAAATTGAGCGTCCAATCAAGGGCGCTGTCGCCGCCGCCGACGACGACGATGTCACGGCCGCGCATCTGCTCGATTTGGCGCACGGAATAGAATACCGACGTGCCTTCGTAGTTCTCGATGCCGGCGAGCGGCGGGCGCTTCGGCGTAAACGATCCGCCGCCAGCAGCGACGACTACGACTTTGGTCAGGAATTCTGTTCCGGCATCGGTCATAAGGCGGAATCGCCCATCCGCGTCCTGGCTCAGGGCGTCGATCCGCTCGCTGAAATGAAACTGCGGACTGAACGGCTTGATCTGCTCCATCAGGCGATCGGTCAGTTCTTGTCCCGTTACGACGGGGAGTGCCGGAACATCATAGATGGGCTTCTCGGGGTAAAGTTCAGCGCATTGGCCGCCCGCGCGATCGAGAATGTCGACGACGTGCGCCTTGATATCGAGAAGCCCCAGTTCGAACACGGCGAACAAGCCGCACGGCCCGGCACCGATGACGATTGCATCCGTCTCGATTGCTTCTGTCGTCTGGTGCGCGTCAAGCGCCGGCATGCTCGTCGAAGTCATCGTGTGACCGATCAAAGTTGGACGTCAAAACTGCTTGGCGGGCACACGCACCACCAAGCCATCGAGCTGGTCGCTGATCTTCATCTGACAGGAAAGGCGGCTGCCTTCCCGTACGTCGAAGGCGAAGTCGAGCATGTCTTCTTCCATGTCGGAAGGCTTGCCCGTTTTATCGCGCCAGTTTTCGTCGACATAGACGTGACACGTCGCGCAGGCACAAGCGCCTCCGCATTCGGCCTCGATCCCAGCGATGTCATTGAGCTTGGCCGCTTCCATGACCGTCAGTCCGTTTTCCGCCTCCACCGTCTGGCTTTCGCCGTCGGGCTGGATGAACGTGATTTTCGTCATGGCTTAATGCGCGTCCTGTCGCTTATTCGCAAATCCGAAAACGAGTTCAGATTTTCAGAGGATTGGGAGATTCCGTGCGCGCACACTTAGAGGCACGCTGGCGGCATTTCAAGCCAAACGGCTGCCAGTACCCTGAGACACGGCGCGCTAGTCGAGCTTGTAAGCCCCGTTGATGAAGGTTCGGGCTTCGGACGCGGCCTCTTCGAGGCGGGAAATAGCCTCGCAGCAGGCCTCCCGATCGCCGGCGCAAGAAAGGCCTTCGGCGTCCTGGGCAAGACGCGCCATCCTCGAAGCGCCGATCGCCCGGCTCGAGCCCTTAAGGGTATGGGCGGCAATCTTCCAGTCGCGCTCAGTTGTTGCCGCGCGGAGGGACGCCATGGTTTCGGGAAGTTGCGCCAGAAACAGAGAGAGTATCTCCTTTTCAAGCGCTTGGTCGCCAAATGTATAGCGGCGCAGGTGCTGAATATCGACCGGGGCCGGCGCGGAATTTCCGGCGATGTCGGCCTGATTGAGGGTGTCTGACTGGCTCGGCGAAATTTGCATGGCTTACCCAAAACGCGGCCAATACCCGTCGGCTGCGAAGCAAGACTGTCTCAAATGCTCAATAACTCTGGGTAAAACCCTGGCGGCGGTTTCGCGCGATGATGTAAAGAGCTATTTAACCTTAGGGGCGCTTGAGCTCGCATTTTCCCAGGGTGGCAGATTTGCGAAATCGCCCTCGCCGCAATCCGGCCGTAAAGCGCGTTCTAACCTGCTAACTATCGAAGATGCATAGACATTTCTTAAGGTTGCAAAATTCTTTCCAATTTGCGGACAATTGAAAGTTCTATAGGGTGCGAACTGGAGTTCCGGCGGGCCTGAGCGCAAGGGCCAATGTTTGGATGCCGGTTCGAGTGGGGGACGTTGCGCAATGTCGCAAGATCAGATTGCGAAACTCATGGCTATTGCCGGAAGGACGCCGCCGGCAGCCCCGGTAGAGCCGACCTTTGGCACACCATCTACTGAGGCGCGTCCGGCTAACGAGACGCGTCCGGCGCTCGCGTTGCCGCCACCGCTTCTCGGCGGCGAAACGGCTGAGCCCGTGAAGGAAGAACAACACTCCGCCAACGAGGAAACTCCTTCCCGGCGCGTCGCGCGCCGACGCCCCGCCGGTCCCGTGCGCGGCAAGATCGCCGCCAACGATGACGTTCCTAGTATCGGCGGCCTCATCTACGCCCTCGAGCAGAAACCATCGAGCAAAGTTTTCCGCCTCGCAACGCTCGGCAGCATCGTCTGGGCCATTGGTGGGCTGACGATTGGCGCACTGACGTTGGCACCCGAATGGCATGCGGGCGCGTCTCTTTCGACGGTGCTTCTGCACCCTACGACGTTCTACACCGCCACGGCGATCATCGCGCCAATCGGCATCATTTGGCTGCTCGCGCTACTCAACTGGCATATCGCTTCGCTGGCGCTCAAATCCTCGACGATGAGCGAGGTTGCGATCCGTCTCGCCGAACCCGACCGCACCGCGGAACAGTCGATTGCGAGCCTCGGTCAGTCTGTCCGCCGCCAAGTGTCGTTCATGAACGATGCCGTGTCGCGCGCGCTTGGTCGCGCTGGTGAACTCGAGGCCCTCGTCCATAATCACGTCGCCGAACTCGAACGTTCCTATGAACACAACGAGCGGCGTATCCGCGACCTGATCAAAGAGCTGAGCGGCGAGCGTCATGCGCTCATCGACACGTCGACGAGCGTCACCGACACGTTGAAAACGCTCGGCACCGAAATCCCGATGTTGATCGAAAAACTTTCGACGCAGCAGGTTACGCTTTCGCAAATCATCACCGGCGCAGGCGAGAACCTCGCCAACCTTGAAGGTTCGTTGGCGACCGCAACCGGGCGGTTTGAAGGAACCGTCGGTGCGCGTACGCAGCAATTGCAGACGGTCCTCGAGGATTATACATCAGCCTTCGCGACGGCGCTTGGCGCTCGGACCGAGCAGATGCGTGTGACGTTCGACGGCTATATGCAGACGCTCGATACGACACTCGGCAACCGCACGGAAAATCTGCAGACCGTTTTCGAAGAATATGCGCTGGCTCTCGATACGACGCTCTCGAACCGCGCCCAGGCCCTCGATATTCAGCTTGTCGAGCGCACCAGATCTCTAGACGAAGCGTTCCAGAAGCGGCTCGAGCTTTTCGACGATCAGATCGTGCGCTCGACGTCGGCTATCGATACGGCGGTCAGCGAGAAAGCCTCACTGTTGAGCAATGCGCTCGAGTTGCACGCCCGCTCGTTCCGCGAGACGATTTCTCATCAGGCAGCCGAACTCGACGACTCCGTGATGAACGGCATCAGCGCCGTGCGTCGGACCAGCGAAAACATTACGCGCCAGACCATGAAAGCGATCGATGGGTTGGCGAAACAGTCCGGCACGCTGCAGGACGTTGCCGAGAATCTGTTCTCTCAAATCCACGGCGTTACCAATCGCTTTGAAAGCCAGGGCGAACAGATCCTGAAAGCGGCGAACGTTCTCGATACTGCAAATCTCAGGATCGAATCGACACTGCAATCTCGCCACGCGGAACTTTCTCATACGCTCGATCGCTTTTCCGGCAAGGCCGACGAGTTCGGACGCACGCTCGCTGGCTACTCGACGGATCTCGAAGGCTCGCTTTCCAACATCGAGGTCCGAGCTCGCGCCATTGCCGAAGAACTTCGTGACGGTGCCGAAAGCCGTTCGCGTGTGCTCATCGCTGAACTCGATCGCGTTAAGAACGAAACCGAAGCCGAGAGCAACCGAGCGCTGGCCGATTTGCGTACCCGCTTCCACAGCGTTTCAGGCGATCTTTCGCGAGAATTCGAGGCGCTATCGACACGCCTTTCAACAGCCTCCGACGAAACACGCCAGCACGCAGCCGAAGCCGCCGCTACGCTCGCTCGCGAGCAAGCTCGCATACGGGAAGAAGCGGCGCGTCTTCCATCTTCGACACGCGAGACCGCGGAATCCATGCGCCGGGCGCTTCAGGATCAGCTGCGCGCCATCGAACAACTGACGCAAATCTCACAGCGCGCCAACGCGCCCCGTGATGTCGTGCGGCCCGAGATCGGCGCGGCGCCTCGCACGCCGGTGTCGCTGACGTCCGCTCTTGTTAAACAGGAAACTCCGCCGAGCCGTGGCAAGGGTTCCACGCCTCCGGACGGCCGCGAAGGCTGGTCACTCGGGGATCTTCTGGCCCGCGCTTCGCACGAGGACGAGGCGCATACGGCTGCGCACAACGCTCCGCACACTCCGGCCGCTCCTGCTCCCGTCCGTCTCGACATCGCAACGATTGCCCGTGCTCTCGATCCGGCGACCGCGTCGGCGGTCTGGGGCCGTATTCGCGGCGGGCAACGCAACGTCCTCGTACGCAGCATCTACGCACCCGAAGCACGCTCGTTATTTGATCAGATATCGAGCCGCATCAGGATGGATAGCGATCTCGAGCAATCGATCTTCCGTTACCTTTCAGATTTTGAGCGCATCATCAAAGATTCCGAAACGCGCGATCCGAGTGGCCGCGCCGCCCAAAGCCATCTGGTTTCGGACACGGGCCGCGTCTATCTCTTCCTCGCGCACGCGGCGGGACGTATCCGCTAGCCTCGCGATCGCCTTTCGATATCGCTAAGCCCGTCCGGCGGCGCCTTAAATTTGGTCTTGGGATCATGCCCCCTCTTAGCGTCGATGCCCGCAGCGAGGTCTGGCCGCTCAAAGAAGCATTCACGATCTCGCGCGGATCGAAGACGGCGGCTCATGTCGTCGTCGTTACTCTCCGCGACGGCGCTTATGAAGGCCGCGGCGAGGCCGTGCCCTACGCTCGCTATGGCGAGACGGTCGAAGGCGTGCTCCAGCAAATTCGTGAGGTGGCGCGCGACGTCGCCACGCATGCGGATCTCGCGGGTCTGTTAAAACCCGGTTCGGCGTTGAACGCTCTCGACTGTGCGTTCTGGGATCTCGAAGGCAAGCGTGGCGGACGCGGCGTCGTCGCGCTTGCAGGCTTGCCCGAACCTACTAGCAAAGTGACGGCTTTTACGTTGAGCCTCGATACGCCACAGGCTATGGCCGAGAAAGCCGCCTCTGTCCGCGAGCTTCCGCTTTTAAAGTTGAAACTTGGCGGGAGCGGTGATGCGGCACGGATGCGTGCGGTGCGCGAAGCACGGCCCGACGCGCGCCTGCTCGTCGATGCGAATGAAGCCTGGACCGTTGACGCTTTGCCCGATCTCATCGGCGTTGCCGCCGAATGCGGCGTCGAAGTCATCGAACAGCCGCTGCCGGCGCTAGGCGACAAAGCGCTGCGTCATGTGCAACGCCCGGTGCCGATATGTGCCGACGAAAGCGTGCACACCGCCGCCGACCTCGACCGCCTCGAAGGTCTTTACGACGCGGTCAACATCAAGCTCGACAAGTCCGGTGGTCTGACCGGAGCAATCGCGCTTTTGCGCGAAGCAAGACGGCGCGATCTCAAAGTGATGATCGGATCGATGGTCGCAACGTCGCTTGCCGTGGCGCCGGCCATGCTGCTTGCGTCACAGGCGGACTGGATCGACCTCGACGGGCCGTTGTTGCTGGCGCGCGATCGCCAGCCAGCGCTCCGCATCGAAGCCGGGCGCGTGTTCCCTCCCGAGCGCGAGCTTTGGGGCTGACGCTGGCACTCAGTCGGCGGCCCGCGCCACGAGTACACCGCCATTCCACATATGCACGAGCCGTAGCGCGGCAGCGAGCGAAACCGCAGCGATCGCTGCCATCGCGACATACGAGAGCGCGCCGGAACTGGCATAGACGTACCCGGCTATCAGTGTTGTGAATCCCATAGCGACGCCCGCGGAGACGGTCGCATAAAGCGCCTGCGCGCTTCCCGATTTGTCGCGCGGGATGGCGTCATGGATGAAGTGCATCGCACCGATATGCGTGGCGCCGTAAGTGACACCATGCAGAAGTTGCAACGGCACGAGCACGGCGAGCGAGGGTTCTACCGCCAGCATAAGCCAGCGCGCGATCGAGGCCGCAGCGCCGATCGCAATCAATCGCGCGGCACCGAATTTCTCGGCGACGCGGCCGGAGAACGAGAACAGCAGCACCTCGGCGAAAACGCCGATGGCCCAGAGTGCTCCGCACCACGCTGCGGAGAGACCCTGCTTCTGCCAAAGCAACGTGCCAAAGGTAAAGAACGTCGCGTGCGCTGCCTGCGCGAGACCGGCGGCCAGCAGGAACAATTGGAATTCCCGGCGACCGAGCAGCTCGCGAGGTTCCCTGGCTTTCCAGAGCGGCGGCGGGCTCACCGTTGGGTGCGCTCCCTTGTCCTGCTCCGGGACAGCGTACGCGGCAACCAACGTCAGTGCGCAGCCTATCGCTACAAGCCAGATGCCGGCGCCGCCACCGAATTCCGTGATGGCTATGCCGCCGGCGAAGCTCGCCGCGACAAAGCTCAGCGAGCCCCAAAGCCGCAAGCGACCGTAGTCGAGGCCGCGCATGCGTGTGCCTTGCACCGCGATCGTGTCGATCAGCGGCATGATCGTCGAGTTGCAGATCATCACCAGCACCGCGAACAGCAGGATCGGCCAGAATGACCGCGACATCGCCAGCAAAAGCACGAACGCCAGCGCTGCCCAGGCGAGCCAAATCAAATAGCGCCGGTGCGTGCTCCCTCGGTCGGCCGCCACGGCGACGGTCGGCGTCACCAGCGCGCGCAGGAAGAGCGGCGCCGCAATCACGGTACTGATCTCGCCAGCTGTCAGCCCTCGCCAATCAAGCCAGACCGGCATGAAAGGCACGTACGTCCCGTAGACAACGAAGAGCGCGCCGTAAAACAGCGCAACCGGAACGGCAAATCGGCGACCTTCCATCGGACGTTCGCTCATTCGCCAGCTTTTCCTCAATGCTCAGATATTTGACAAGGTTCTAATCCGCCGATGCGAAATTGATACGGCCTTCAACTCTGCACCTCATTGCGTGCTCGCGCCGTTGCCGGCCCCTCCCCCTGCAACGCGAATCGCATATCCATTGAGCGTTTTTGCGGAGCACAATACGGCCATGCAGGCTTTCTCATCTCCCGTCGCAGAAGATACTGAAACCGAGTATCGAGCGATTGAGGCGACGCTTCTCGAAACGGCGCGCGGACGCTGGTTTCTCGCCGAGCACGGCCGACGTGCGCGTCGCCTCGATAGTACCCTTCTCGAGGACGCGATCCGGCGCTTACAAGGGTCGTTGCGGGAACCTCCGGCGCTGCTGGGTCAGCTCAAGGCCGAAATCGAAACCGTGAAAGCGAACCTCGCCGACACGCGCGCCAGGCTGATGGCGCGGCCGACGGTCGATGAAAGCATCCTGCCGACGCACGCCATCTTGAAGGCCGCCGAAGATATTCACGATATCGC
>DATBRP010000143.1:0-1832 GCA_036560245.1 Hyphomicrobium sp. | reverse complement strand
CGATCCTGACGGTCACCGTCGTCGCGACGCGGACGCGGTGCGCCGCTTTCCTGCATTTCAGCGTGCTTCTTGTCGGCTGCCATCGGGTCGTGCTCGATGATCTCGCCCTTGAACACCCAAACCTTGATGCCGATGATGCCGTATGCAGTCTTTGCAACGCCATAGCCGAAGTCGATGTCGGCACGGAGCGTATGCAGCGGCACGCGGCCTTCGCGGTACCATTCGGTACGAGCGATTTCGGCGCCGCCAAGACGGCCGGCGACGTTGATACGGATGCCGATGGCACCAAGACGCAGCGCTGATTGAACGGCGCGCTTCATGGCGCGGCGGAACGCAACGCGGCGCTCGAGCTGCTGGGCGATACCTTCGGCGATCAGCGTCGCGTCGATCTCGGGCTTACGGATCTCGAGGATGTTCAGGTGAACTTCCGAGCTCGTGAGCTTGGCGAGATCAGAACGCAGGCGTTCGATCTTTTCGCCCTTCTTACCGATCAGGATGCCGGGACGCGCCGTCTGAACCGTGACGCGGCACTTCTTATGCGGGCGCTCGATCACGACCTTGGAAATGCCAGCTTCGCGCTGCTCTTTCATGATGTGCGCGCGGATGGCGCGATCTTCATGCAGCAGCTTGCCGTATTCGCCACGTGCCGCGAACCAGCGGCTGTCCCACGTGCGGTTGATGCCAACGCGAAGGCCGACGGGATTGACTTTTTGACCCATATTACTTGGCCTCCTTGGACTTCGCCTTAGCCTTGGCTGGCGCGGCCTTGCCGTCCGGCTTGTCGGCGGACTTCTTCGCAGCCTTCTTCTCGACCTTTTCCTGCTCGACCTGACGGACGACGACGGTCAGCTGCGAAAACGGCTTGATGATCGACGATCCGCGACCGCGACCGCGGGCGTGGAAGCGCTTCATCGTCAAGTTCTTGCCGACGTAGGCTTCGGCAACGACCAGGTCGTTGACGTCGAGGCTGTGATTGTTCTCGGCGTTGGCGACGGCGCTCATCACGCACTTGCGGACATCGCCCGCGATGCGCTTCTCGCTGAACTGAAGTTCAGCCAGGGCCTGGTCGACCTTCTTGCCGCGAATGAGACCGGCAACGAGATTGAGCTTCTGCGGCGAGATGCGCAGCGATTTCACAACCGCTTGGGCCTCGGTTTCGGCGAGGCGCCGCTCGTGGCTTGGCTTGCCCATTATCTCTTCACCGCTTTCTTGTCGCCGCCGTGCCCGTGGAACATACGGGTCGGAGCGAATTCACCGAACTTGTGGCCGATCATGTCTTCCGTCACGGCGACCGGAATGTGCTTCTGCCCATTGTGCACGCCGAAGGTCAGGCCGACGAACTGAGGCAGGATCGTCGAGCGGCGGCTCCAGATCTTGATGACCTCGTTCCGTCCCGACGCGCGCGACTTGTCCGCCTTCTTCAGGATGTAGCCGTCGACAAACGGGCCTTTCCAAACTGAACGTGTCAAAGTGCGTCTCCTTGCATGCGCCGCTTACTTCGCCTTCTGGCGCGAGCGAACGATATATTTCGTGGTCGTCTTGTTCTTGCGCGTCTTGAAGCCCTTCGTCGGCTTGCCCCAAGGCGTCGCCCAATGCTTACCGCCCTTGGTACGGCCACCGTTCGGGTGATCGACCGGGTTCATTGCAATCGAGCGCACCGTCGGACGACGGCCATTCCAACGCGTGCGACCGGCCTTGCCTGTCACCGTGTTCATGTGATCGGGGTTCGACACCGCACCGACGGTCGCCATGCACTCGGCGTTGACCTTGCGCGTTTCGCCCGAGTTGAGACGAACCACGGCGAAGCCCGAGTCACGACCGACGAGTTGAAC
>DATBRP010000142.1:0-7972 GCA_036560245.1 Hyphomicrobium sp. | reverse complement strand
GCGAAAATCGATACGCTATAGGCGTGCCTCAATGCAGACCATTACAACCACCCCGGAGCTGGCCGCGCTCTGCGAAACGCTAGCCAAAAGTGACTACGTTGCCGTCGACACCGAATTTCTGCGCGAGCAGACGTTCTGGCCACTGCTGTGTCTTGTCCAGCTTGCGGGTCCGGAAGCCGAGGCGGTCGTCGATCCGTTGGCACCTGGCCTCGATCTGGCGCCGTTTTACCGGCTGATGGCCGACAGCTCGACCGTCAAGGTTTTCCACGCGGCGCGCCAGGACATCGAAATCGTCTTTCTCAAATCCGGAGTCGTACCGACGCCGGTTTTCGACACGCAGGTTGCGGCGATGGTCTGCGGCTTCGGCGACAGCATCAGCTACGTCAACTTGGTGAAAAAGACGACGGGCGCCGATCTCGACAAATCATCGCGTTTTACCGACTGGAGCCGCCGGCCGCTTTCGGACAAGCAGCTCGACTATGCGCTGGCCGACGTGACGTATCTCCGAGACGCCTATCAATACCTCAAGCAAATGCTCGAGAAGACCGGCCGCACGCCGTGGCTGCAGGAAGAGATGGGAGTACTCACCAGTCCCACAACCTACGATACCGCGCCTGAGAATGCTTGGCAGCGGCTCAAATTGCGCGTCAAGGGCCGCAAGTCGCTGGCGGTTCTGGTCGAGCTCGCAGCCTGGCGCGAACGACTTGCCCAATCACTCGACGTGCCGCGCGGGCGCGTGCTGCGCGACGATGCGCTGTATGACATCGCTAACCAGATTCCGGCCACCACCGATGCGCTCGGACAGCTCCGCACGCTCTCCGACGGCTTTGCGCGCTCACAGCGAGCCAAGGAAATTCTCGAAGCCGTGAAGGCCGGGTTGGCGCGCGATCCAAAGACCCTTCCGAAGATCGAGCGCAACGAAACTTTGTCAGCCGAGGCCAGCGCCACGCTCGAACTGTTGAAGGTGTTGTTGAAGGCAGCGGCTGCGGAGCACGGTGTAGCCCCACGCATCATCGCCGATAGCGACGACTTGGAGCAGCTCGCGACATCCGACGAAGCCGATATTTTGGCGTTGCAAGGCTGGCGTCGGGCGCTCTTCGGGGAAGCCGCGCTGAAGCTCAAACGCGGCGAGTTGGCGCTGACGCTCGTCGGCGGTGAAGTCCGGGCCGTGCCCGCCGCGCGTTGAGATTTCGTTTGCGATTGGCGACATGCCTTCGGCGAGCCGGCCGAAAATCTTTGATTGCGATTGGCGACACGCCTTCGGCGAGCCGGCCGCCAATCGGGTAAAGCCGATAATTATTTGCGGCCGGGGTCGTAGGCGTGCTTCTGCCGCCATTCCGAAAAGAAGTAGGACAGGCTTTCGTCGATATCGGTCGGCAATACGATTTTGACGGTGACCAACTGATCGCCGGCACCAGTTTTCGCGCGCACGCCTTTGCCCTTGAGGCGGAACGTCTTGCCGGAACTCGTGCCCTTGGGGATCGTGAGCTGCACGCGCCCCGTCGGCGTCGGAACTTCGACACGGCCGCCGAGCACGGCTTCGTCGATCGTGATCGGCAGTTCGAGCAAAATATCGTCGCCGTCGCGCCTGTACTCGGCGTGCGGCCGCACCTTGATCTCGACCAGCGCGTCGCCCGACTCCGACCCGGGTGTCCCGACCGTACCTTTGCCCTTGAGGCGCAGCACTTGCCCGTCCGTCACGCCTTCCGGCACGACGAGATCAAGAACGCCGCCGTCGGGGAGTGTCACGCGCTTCTTGGCGCCCCGCACGGCTTCGAGAAAATCAACTTCAAGGGAATAGCGAAGGTCCTGGCCGCGCGCCGCGAACCCGTACCCATCGCGACGGGCACCGGCACCGTGACCGAAGACATCGGAAAATATGTCGGAGAAGCTGAAATCGTCGAAACCGCCCGCCGACCCCCCACGTGCCGTTTGCGGACCACGTCGCGCGCCTGCTCCGGCGTGTCCCCACTGAGGCCGGCGTGGGTCGCCTTTGGCGTCGATTTCGCCGGCGTCGTACTGGCGACGCTTTTCCGGATCGCCCAGAATATCGTTTGCGGCAGCGATCTTCTTGAAGCTTTCTGACGCGGAACTGTTGCCGGGATTGACGTCCGGGTGATGGGCCTTCGCCAACTTGCGAAAAGCACTGCGGATTTCCTCCTCGGTCGCGCGCCGCGAGACGCCGAGAATGTCATAGAGGTCTTCCGCCATGGAGGCTGTCTTTATCCTGGAAGCTTGCGCCAGCACTTTATCAGAATTTCTTGCGTCGCAAGCGAGGCGTACTGCCCCTATCCGCCGCTTATTCTGATTTCCGGCTTTTTGCCAATCAGATCAGCCAGGGCCTCGAAACGGCGCCGCAGCCTTTCGCCATCGAGAGCCGCATAAGCCCGCGGGATCGTCAGAACGAGCGTGCCATTTTCGTACGAAAGCGGTGTCTGGTCGATAATGCCGGCCATACCGATCGACAGCATGTGGGCGGCTCGGATCGCGGCCCCGACAATACGGGCCCGGCGCTGGACGCGTTTGTTGACGAGGGAGCGCAGCCTTTCGGAAAGGTGCTCGCCGTTGGCTTCGGATGTTTCATGGCGATGGAAGACGGACAGCGCCAGAAAGATGCGGCCCTGGTGGTCGACACCACCGAGGCCGGCATGGGCAATGGTGTTGACGCTTTGCTCGCCGCGATAATCGGGATGAGCGCGCCAGCCGACATCAGAGAGAAGGCAGGCTGCGTGGCGGAGACGCCGCTCGTCGGCTGTTTCTTCCAAAGACGGGTCGGTAAAGAGTTGATCCGTCCACCGGCAAAGCTCCCATGCGTGCTCGACCGAGCGAGACCGCAAGGCGGCATAATCCTCGCAAAAGCTGATCAGAGGATCGCGACTTTGCTGATACGGCGTAAGGAGGCTGTAAATCAGTCCCTCGCGGATCCCGAAAACCGAAAACACCACTTGGCGCGGCTGCATGCGCCGAAGCAGCCGTTCGAGAACCAAGGCTCCGAACGGCAATACTTCGCGGCGTGCGCGGGCGACCCCGGCTATCCCGGGAAGATCAAGCGGCTTTTTGCCTTTACGGAATTGCTCGCATAGGTCGAGTGCCTCGCGGCTCGATAGTTTGTAACCTTGCATCACCCGTAAAGGATAACGGATCTGATCCATGTGCATCTTGGCAAGCGACCGCCATGTGCCGCCCACCGCGTAGAATGTTCGTCCCTCACCATTCGTGAGCCACGGCAGGCTTGCGAGCGCGCCGTCGATCACGTCGATCGCGCGTTCGATCTTGTTGCCGGTCGTATCGATGAGCCGGAGGCCGCCAAGCGGCAATGTCGCCGCTTCTTTGAGCCGGTCCTGCGCGAGGTCCACCAGTTCAAGGCTCCCACCACCCAGGTCTCCGGCGATCCCGTCGTCATCGACGAACCCCATCATGATACCCTGCGCCGCGAGCCGGGCTTCCTTCTCTCCGGACAGCACCTCGATCGACACGCCGAGCGCACGTTCACCGCGCTCGATGAATTCGCGGCCGTTCTGGGCGTCACGCACGGCAGCTGTGGCAATGACCTTGAGGTTCTTGACGCTTAGGATGCGGGCAACGACCTTGAACCGCGTCAGGGCCGCAAGTGCGCGCTCCACCGCTTCGGTGCCGAGGCTTCCGGTCGTCGCGACCGAGCGGCCAAGTCCGCAGAGGACCTTTTCGTTGAAGACCGGGGTCAGCGCCCGAACGGCGCCCTCATAAACGACGAGGCGAACGGAATTCGAGCCGATATCGATAACACCGATCGGCTCCATTTCCGCGGTGCGTTCATTGGCACCAAAGATTTCTTTCCATCGCGTCAAGCGTGGGCCCCAGCTTTAGCCCGGCTGACGGAAACGCTGCGGGAAGCTCTCTTTGAGAGACTGCCCACGGCCTGAAAGCGAAGGATTGGTCATGAAATACTTATGCGCGTTGAACGCTTCCTCCCCCGGCCCCGGTTGAAGCCGGGTCGAGCTGCCGTCGGCGTTGATGCGCCAGCTCTGTTGATTGTCCTTCAAATTCGCAACCATGATTTGATTGAGCACCTGTTCGTGCACCGTCGGGTTTTTCACCGGCGCCATAGCCTCGACGCGACGGTCGAGATTGCGCGGCATCATGTCGGCCGAGCTGATGTAGACGGCTGCATTAGGGGAAGGCAAGGCCTCCCCGTTTCCAAAACAGTAAATGCGCGCGTGTTCCAGGAAGCGTCCGACGATACTTTTCACCCGGATGTTGCTCGAAAGACCCGGAATGCCCGGCCGCAAGCAGCAAACGCCGCGCACGACGAGATCAATCGGCACACCCGCGGCGCTAGCATCGTAAAGAGCAGAAATGATCTGCGCATCGACGAGTGAGTTCATTTTCCACCAGATGCCGCTCGGTTTGCCGGCCTTGGCGTTTCTGATCTCTTCGGCGATGTGCGTCATAATCCGATTGCGAATTCCGTGCGGGCTCGCGGCCATGCACTCGAGTTCAATCGGCTCGCCGTAGCCCGTGACGAAATTCATGATCCGCGAAATATCGCGGACGATCACCGGATCGGTCGTGAACAGCGACAGGTCGGTGTAAACACGCGCCGTTTGCGGATGATAATTGCCGGTCCCGATATGGCAATACGTCGTCAGTTCGCTGCCCTCGCGCCGGACGATTAGCCCGAGCTTGGCGTGGGTCTTGAGTTCGGTAAAGCCGTAGACGACGTGCACACCCGCGCTTTCAAGATCTCGCGCCCAGCGGATGTTTGCGGCTTCATCGAAGCGCGCCTTCAACTCGACGACCGCGGTCACGGATTTTCCCGCTTCCACCGCTTCCTTCAACGCCTGGATGATCGGACTATCGCGCGATGTTCGGTAGAGCGTCCACTTGATCGCCATGACATTCGGATCGGCAACGGCCTGGCGCAGGTACTGGACGACGACGTCGAAGCTTTCGTACGGGTGATGAACGACAATATCCTTCTTGCGCACGGCGGCGAAGCAGTCACCGCTGAACTCACGAATGCGCTCTGGAAAGCGGATCGTAAACGGCTTGAACATGAGGTCGGGGCGATCGGAGATAAGCAGCTGCGATGTGTCGGCAAGCGCAAGGATGCCATCCTTCACGAAAACGCTTTCTTCGCGAACCTCCAACTCCTCGACGACGAACTTGCGCAGCCGTTCGGGCATGCGCGCTTCGATTTCGAGACGGATGACGTTCCCGCGCCGGCGCCGCTTCAACTGGCTTTCATAGGAACGGACGAGATCTTCCGCTTCTTCCTGAAGCTCGATGTCGCTGTCGCGCAGGACGCGAAAGGCGCCTTGGCTTTTAATCTCGAAGCCCGAGAACAGCTCACTGATGAACATGCCGATGGCACTCTCGAGCCGGACGAAGCGGATTTCCTTCGGCTTCGCCGGATCGGCCTCCAGACGAACAAAACGTTCGAGCTGCCCAGGTATCGGAATGAGACCATTCATGGCTTTGCCGTCGGCCGGTCGCACCAGCTCGACGACGATGGTCATCGCTTTGTTTGGAATGAATGGGAACGGGTGCGCCGGATCTGCCGCGATCGGTGTCAAGATCGGAAAAATGTGCGTCAGAAAAAGCCGTTCGAGCCAGTCGCGCTCGGCCAGGGTCAATTCCTCGGCCTGCAGCACGGAAAGTCCAGCGCCTGCGAGTTCGGTCTTGATTGTCTGCCAATTCGCCTGCTTGTCGGCGACGAGTTTGGCGGCAAACTTGTTGATCGAGGCGAGCTGCTGCATCGGCGTTAAGCCGTCCTGCGACAGTGTCGTGATGCCGGCGCGAACCTGGCCATATACGCCAGCCGCGCGGACCATATAGAATTCATCGAGGTTCGCGGCGGCGATCGAAAGAAAGCGCAATCGCTCCAGCAACGGGTGCTGTTTGTTGCCGGCCTCTTCGAGAACGCGGCGGTTGAATTGTAGCCAAGACAGCTCGCGATTGTAGAAGCGATCCGGTCCCTGCGGCACCTCCTCGACCTCCGCTTTCGCACTACTTCTGTTTTTTACCGATGCCATGGTCTGGGGGGACTCCGAAGCCGGCCGAGGATTCAATCTGTTTGTTTACACCTAAATGACGAGGCAGGCACAAAACGTGCGCCGCGTCATTCAATACCCGAGAGTATCGAGCGCCGCAGCGGCAATCGCACGGGTGACGCGGCGCTGCAGCACCAAGGCCTGGCGATCCGCTTCCGCGACGAACCGCTCCGCCGCCGACATCGAGCGCTCCATCCGGACAAGAACGTAATCGATGATATGGGGTTCGACACTCAATTGGCGATCGGCAAAAAGTTTCACGAGAACGGCACGCAGAAGCGCGTCGTCTGGGGCGTCGATGGAGGCGAGCGGCAGCGCCTTCAGCCGGGAATGCAGATCGGGAAGGCTGATATCGAGATCGCCGGGCGCCGTATCGGTGGTCAAAAGGACCTGAAGTCGTTGCTCCCGCACGAGGTTGAGCAGGTGGAACAGCGCCGCCTCATCGGTCCGTGACTGGACGTCTTCGATTATGACGGCGCCGGCTGCGGCAATGCTTGGAACATCATCGCGCGCGATTGCGGACGCAGAAAAGACGGTGGCGTTCGATCTCAGCAGCCAGACATTCGCCAGATGCGTTTTGCCGCTGCCCTTGGGACCTGCGATGACGGCGGCGCCGATGGGCCAGTCCGGCCATCGGTCGACGAGCGCGACCGCGGCCGCGTTCGATTCCGAGACGAGAAAATCCTCGAGCCCCATCGCAGCGCGATGCGGGAGTTCGAAGACGAGTTGCTCCGGCGTGATCGGCATGTCGGTATTGATGTGCTTATGCTGCAGCGCTGTCGCCGCCCTTGTAGACCGATGACGCAAGGTACGTTTTTAGCGCGAAGCGTACGAGCACGCCGATTGCGGCGGAAACAGGCACGGCGACGAGAAGACCCAAAAATCCGAACAGATAGCTGAACGTCAACAGCGAGAAAATCACCCACACGGGATGCAATCCGACTTCGGAGCCGATGATGTTCGGAGTGAGCACGGCCGATTCGAGTGCCTGCCCGACGAGCATGATGGCGATGACGATCAGGATCGGCGCGCCATCGGGCCAGAATTGCACAATGGCGAGGCCTACCGCTGTAAAGGTACCGAGCCACCAGCCCACGACAGGAATGAAAGCAGCAAGACCAGTGAACAGCCCGACGAGCAATCCATACTCCAGGCCAGCGAAACTCAGCGCTACGGCATAGTAGAACGCGAGGATAATGCAGACGGCACCTTGTCCACGGATGAAGGCCGATACGCGCCCGTCGATCTCCTTCCCCAGTGCGCGCAGCTGATCGACGTTGTCGCGCGGCAGCCAGGAATCGACCTTGGCCAAAATCTTCGGCCAATCCTTGAGGGCGTAGAAAAACACGATCGGCGTGACGAGAATGAACGAGACGAAATTGAATGCCGCCGAGCCTTGGTTCCATATGCTCCGGGCAACGCCCGCCAAGAGAGACGGCATGGACGATGTAACCGTATCCAATGCGCTTCGAACGACGCTTTCGGCTTGGGGATAGCGGGAGCCGAGATAATCGCGCGCGCTGCCCTCGATCAAAGCCTTGAGACGATCGACTTGCCGTGGCGCTGCTTCAACGAGGCCCGCCGCCTGCTGCACCAGAATCGGAACGACAAACACCAGCGCAAGCACAATCAAGAACACGACAAAGGCCAACAGGAGCAGCGACGATGCCCAACGCGGCAATCCTAGGCGGCTTAAAGTATCGACGATCGGACTGAAAAAATAAGCGAGCAACAGGCCGATCACGAACGGCAGCAGGACCGGAGCGAGGAGCTGAATCAAGTACGCGAACAGCAACGCCGTGATCGTCCAGAACAGCGCATGCCGCTCGATCTGCATCGGTTCCTATTCCTTCGCAATCGTCGATGTGGAAATTTGCATGAACCCGCCGCGTCAGGTTTTCGAACTCGTCGTTTCAGACAGCGTCATGTGCCGCAGCCAT
>DATBRP010000141.1:0-6938 GCA_036560245.1 Hyphomicrobium sp. | reverse complement strand
ATCATCACCGGCACGATCAAGGCCAACTTCCCGACGCGTATTTCGTTCAAGGTCACGTCGAAGATCGACAGCCGCACCATTTTGAACGAGCAGGGCGCCGAACAGCTCCTCGGCCAAGGCGACATGCTTTATTCGACGGGCGCCGGCCAGTTCGTGCGTGTGCACGGCGCTTATGTTTCGGATGAGGAAGTCGTGGCCTTCGCCGATGCGCTGAGGCAAGAAGCGGCGCCGAATTACGTCGAGGGCATCACCGATGTTCCGGCGCAATCGGAGATTGCTTCCGGTGCGCGCGAGACGGGCGAGGAAGACCTCTACGATCGCGCCGTGGCCATCGTCATCCGCGATGGCAAGGTATCGACCAGCTACATTCAGCGCCGTCTTTCGATCGGCTACAATCGCGCTGCCGACCTCATCGAACGCATGGAACGTGAGGGCTTGATTTCAGCCGCCAACAGCGTCGGCAAGCGCGAGATTCTCATGTCCCGAGGCAGCGGCGCCGACGCGGCAGCGTGACAGTTGAGGATAACCGAAGACGCACGCGCGTTCTTTGGGTTGCGCTTCGTATTGAGCGCGCATTACGCATGCGCAGAGTGGCGATTCGCCTAGTTCTGGACGCAATCTTTGCCGACACGGTAATCTGCGAATGGAGCCCGTAAGGCTTCGGGGCTGTGGGGGGCCGCGCGATGGGAAAAAACATGAGGGATTTTCGGCGCCTGCTCGTCATTGCGGCGGTTGTTACGTTTGCGCTTGGCGGCGAGGCTTGGGGCCAAGCATGGGGCCAGAATGCGGACGGTCCGACGGATACGATCGCCAAGCCAATCGTCAAGGGCAAACCGTCGATCCAGGGATGGACAGGCGAAGTGGCGCCCGCAAAGGGCGACGGCGGCATCGTCCTCGATGCGCAACAGACGAAGCTGGTGCAGGACGTCAGCAACTATTTCGAGTCGCTACAAAGCATCAAAGGCGCCTTTACTCAGATCGGCGCCGACAACAAGCGTATGAAGGGTAAGTTCTTCGTCAAGCGGCCTGGCCGCTTCCGCTTCGATTACGCACTGCCGTCGCGGCAGATCATTGTTTCAGACGGTGAGAACCTTGCCATTCAGGATCTCGACCTGAACAACGAGGATCGGGTGTCACTCGATCAGACGCCGTTTCGGCTTCTCTTGCGCAAGGACGTCGATCTTCTGCGCGACGCCAAAATTACCGAAGTGCAACAGGCGGACGACCTGATCGTGCTTGGAATCGAGGACAAGAACCCTGACGCGCCGGGAAAAATCAAGCTCTATTTGGCCACGAAGCCGAGCATGGAATTGAAAGAGTGGGTGACCACTGACGCCCAGGGTCTCGACACCCGGATCGAGCTGTCGGGGCTCGAAAAGACCAATGACCTTGATGGAAATTTGTTTAAAATTCAACCACTTGGACCGCATCGAGCGACACCGAACTGACGATTCCTCAGGCAAATCAGGGTGTTGCGTATTTGCCCCGAGGCAATACGCAAGCTGTGGATATTGCTGAGCATGACTTCACATTTTCGTGAAGGGCTCATGCGGCCTCTATTGAATTCTCATGCTTTGCGCTTAACTCAATGACATGCAGGCGGCGTCACCCTGTATTCGGTAGTGCCCCCCGTCTAGCCGAAGACGCCGCCTCTGGCACCGGTTTCCCTCCCGGTGCCGAGCGCGATAAGCGCATAGCGCCCAGTCCCTCCCCCCGGGACTGGGCGCACTCGTTTCTGGGATTATTTTAGAACCTATCTACGGTCGTGCTCTCGATTGGAGAGACGTTTGGCTGTTGCTGATTTCGCGTTGGTGCTATCGCGCGGCGTGCGGGCCGCTTCCTTGATCAACGACCGGCTGAAAGCTCGGTGCTGAACCCACAATCAATGCGTCGACGGCATTCAAATCTTCAGCCAGCAGTTGTAACCGCTTCAGGATATGCGACGAGAAATGCGTCGCGAGGCTCGGATCTTCTTGCATCACCTCGTGCATTTTTTCGCGCGTCAGGCGCAGCGCTCTGACCTGATCCTTGGCGACGAATGTCGCTGCGTGCACCATCTCGACGAGCATCGAGAGCTCCGCCACCATCGAACCTTCGGGAAGTAATTCTTCTTGCTTGTTCTTGCCGTCGTCGGTGCGGCGAATGCACGTCCCTGAGACGATCAGGATCGCAGCATCGCTCACCTGATCTTCTGCGGCGATGATGGCGCCGGGGCGATAGACGATGCGTTCGGCACGGCGCACGATTTCGCTAAGCTGCAGCGGCTTCAGGCCGCGAAAGAGCGGCAGCGACAAAAAAGGTTTGACGAGGGCGTCGATGGCCATCGGTCAACGGATCCATTCGATATGAGACTGTTGAAACGCGACTGACACGCCACGCTTCTGCGCTACCGATACGGGCGACCGCTTTTCAATACACGACTCACGTTGCAACTGAACGCCGATAAGGGCGATTGCAGCACGTGCCTGTGGACGGGTGTGGAGGATGCAACGATAACGATGAGCAGAATTGTCGTTATGGCGCGAGTTTATAGCCGCCGCTTTCGGTGATCAGCAACTCGGCGTTCGACGGATCCTTTTCGATCTTCTGGCGCAAGCGATAGATGTGCGTTTCAAGCGTGTGGGTGGTGACGCCGGCATTATAGCCCCAGACCTCATGCAGCAGCACGTCACGTGAAACGACTTTATCGCCGGAACGATAGAGATATTTGAGGATCGAGGTTTCTTTTTCCGTCAGCCGAATCTTACTTCCCGATTGATCGACGAGCAGTTTCGACGCGGGTTTGAAGGTGTAATGGCCTATCGCGAAGACGGCATCTTCGCTCTGCTCGTGCTGGCGAAGCTGGGCCCGGATGCGCGCCAGAAGCACCGCAAATTTGAACGGTTTGAGCACGTAGTCGTTGGCGCCGGCGTCGAGCCCCAAAATCTGATCGGCGTCGGACGTATTTCCGGTGAGCATCACGATCGGCGTCTTATATCCGGATTTGCGCAGGAGCTTCACGGCTTCGCGGCCATCCATGTCGGGCAGCCCGACGTCGAAGACCACGAGATCGAAGCGTCCGCTCTTGGCCGCTTCCATGCCTTTGCTGGCGGTGCCGGCTTCGAAGACCTCGAACTCGTCGTGCAGCACGAGTTGATCTCTCAAGGATGTGCGCAGATCATCATCGTCGTCGACGAGGAGGACCTTTCGGGCCGTGCTCATGGAGAAGGGCTCCAGTTTTCTTTTGACAGCATTGGGGAGCGGAACACTAGCATCGCGCGCGGGGGCAACATAGGCTTTGGTGGCAAACAGACAAGAGTAATGGGCGGTTCCCAGGATGGTGTCCAGACGGCCGATACAACGGAGCAAACCATCGGCTAAACTCGTTATCAGAGCGTTGACTGCCTCGGCGCAACGAGGGTTCCTGCAGGTCGGGCCTTTTCGGATGCCATGCGCGCTCGGCCGTTCCGGCGTCAAGGTTATCAAACGCGAGGGCGATGGAGCAACGCCACGCGGGCGATTTCGATTGCGCAGCGTTCTTTATAAGAGCAGCGCAACGCGGCGGCCTCGCACAGCGCTCGATCTTCGTGCCGTGACAAAAAGCGACGGGTGGTGCGATAGCGCCTTCGACCGTAACTATAATCGACCCGTCGAGCTGCCGTATCCGCAAAGCGCCGAACGCCTTTGGCGGGACGATGGCGTGTACGACATCATCCTGGTGCTCGGCTACAACGATGTGCCGCGCATCAAGGGTCGCGGCAGCGCCATCTTCATGCATCTGGCACGACCGGACTTCGCCGCGACGGAAGGATGTATCGCGTTGCGCCCGGCCGATCTACGACGCGTGCTCGAAGCCGTATCGCGGCGAAGCGAAATCATCATCGAAATTTAGCGGACAATAAAAAGGCCCGGCACGTGAAGCGCCGGGTCAAGTTGAGCACGTCTTGGTGGAGACGCGTGCTCGGGAGAACGTAGCGGTCGTCCCGCGGCGCGCTCATGCTCGCCGCGGATCGATGCGCCTCAGTAGTGGTAGGCGGTCTCGCCGTGATCGACGAGATCGAGACCCTCGCGCTCTTTCTCTTCAGAAGGACGAAGCCCCATGAGGATGTCGACGAGCTTGAAGAGAATTGCAGAGCCGATGCCCGACCATAGCAATGTCATTCCGACCATCTTCGCCTGGCTGGTCATTTGCGCGACCATGTCGTAGGTGCCTGACGTCAGTTCGCCGGGTTTCGAGATGTAGTCGGCGATGCCGGCCCCACCCCAATTCGGGTTGACAAGCAGTCCCGTACCCAAAGCGCCGATGATGCCGCCGATGCAGTGGACGCCGAAGACATCCAATGCGTCGTCATAGCCGAACGCGCTTTTAACCGCCGAGCAGAAGAAGAAGCAGACCGGACTGACGACGAGTCCCAGCACGAGCGCGCCCATTACGCCGGAGAAGCCGCAGGCCGGTGTGATCGCAACGAGTCCAGCGACGATACCGGATGCGAGGCCGAGCGCGGATGGCTTCCCCTTAGCAATCCACTCGACGATCATCCACGACAGTGCGGCTGCGCAGGTTGCGATGAACGTATTGATGAACGGAACGCCTGCAAACTGATTGACCTCAAGGTTTGAACCAACGTTGAAGCCGAACCAGCCCACCCACAGAAGGGCTGCGCCGATCATTGTCATCACGAGCGAGTGCGGAGGCATGGCTTCCTTGCCGTAGCCGATGCGCTTGCCAAGGATCAGGCAGCCGACGAGGCCGGCAATGCCGGAGTTGATGTGAACGACGGTGCCACCGGCAAAGTCGAGCGCTCCCCACTGGAAGCCGATGCCGGCATCCGCACTTACGGCATCAAGGGCTGCTTGTGCGTGAGCCTTCGCAGGACCGGTCGCCGAAGCGAGGGCCTTTGCAGCATTGCCGAACGCGTCAGGGCCGCCCCAGTACCAGACCATGTGCGCGATCGGGAAGTAGATGAACGTAACCCAAAGCGCCATGAACAAGAGCATCGACGAAAACTTCAAGCGCTCGGCGACTGAGCCGAGGATGAGGCACGGCGTGATGCAGGCGAAGGTCATCTGGAAGATGATGTAGGTGTATTCCGGAATATAGACTCCGTTGGAGAACGTCGCGGCCAACGAATTCGAGTCCACGCCTCTCAAAAATGCCTTGGAGAATCCGCCGACAAAGTCGTTCAGCGCGCCGCCGTTCGTGAAGGCCATCGAGTAGCCGTAGAGCACCCAGATGATCGCGACGAGGCAGAGCGTGGCAAACACCTGCATCATCATCGAGAGCATGTTCTTGGAGCGGACAAGACCGCCATAGAACAATGCAAGGCCCGGCACGGTCATCAGCAGAACGAAGACCGAGGCGACGTACATAAATGCCGAATCGCCTTTGTTCGGTATCGGCGGGGCTGCTGCCGCAACAGGCGCGGCGGCCGGGGCGACGGTCGTTGCCGCGTCCTGCGCCAACGCTGGATCGATAATCAGCGCAATGGCGCCGAGGGCCCCCAGGACCCCTGCGTACCGCGCTATCGTTCGAAACTCCATGTTCTGTGCTCCCTGATTGAACGAGAAGGAAAACCGAAAAGAAATCTGGATTAGAGCGCGTCGTCGTCGGCTTCGCCGGTGCGGATGCGCACGGTGTGCTCGATCGACGAGACGAAGATTTTGCCGTCGCCGATCTGGCCGGTCTTCGCGGCCCGTTGAATGGCCTCGATCGCCCGATCGACCTGGGCGCTGGGCACGACGACTTCGATTTTGATCTTGGGTAGGAAGCTCACCGCGTACTCGGCGCCGCGATAGATTTCCGTGTGTCCCTTCTGGCGGCCGTAGCCTTTGACTTCCGTGACCGTCATGCCCTGCAGTCCAAGGTCGGTCAGCGCCGAGCGAACCTCCTCGAGCTTGAATGGCTTGATCACCGCCGTAATGAGCTTCATGAGCGCCCCTTCCTCCTCCTAACCGGCCGCAGCCGGTCGCCTGACGAACCCTTTGCCGCCACGTCGCGGCGAAGGGCTTCGAGGAGAAGGAGTCAATTCGCGTGCCAACCGGCGCGTCATTGCTCGGGGCGTTGATTAGTAAGAAGAAAACGTCATCGGCGCGCCGTCGGGCGGACCCGCCGACCTTATGTCGGGCCCAAAATTTGGGCATTAAACGGCGTTTGCCTGTTATTTAACCGGAAACGCCGTTTCCCTCGGGCGCATCAAGCCCTCCTGGACCGTGGAGGCGACCAGCCGTCCCTGGCGGTCGAAAATAGCGCCCCTGCAGTAGGCGCGCGCGCCGAAGGCATTGGGACTGTCCTGGACGTAGAGAAGCCAGTCGTCGGCCCGGAATGGCCGGTGAAACCACATCGCGTGGTCGAGGCTCGCAAGCTGGATGTCGCTGTCGAAGAGGAGCTTGCCGTGGGCGATCAGCGCCGTGTCGAGGAGTGTGAAATCGGATGCATAGGCAAGTACAGCCTGATGCAGATAGGGGCTATCGGGAAGCACGCCGTTGGCGCGGAGCCAGATCGATTGCGTCGGCGGCTGCGGCTCACGGCTGGCATAGCGCGAGGCGTTGACGATCCGCACGTCGATTGGGTGTTCGCGGCGCCAATAGGCTCGCATGTTTTCGGGCAAGTTCGCCATGACGCCGCTCATCAGCTCCTTGGCGCTGGGAAGCGCTTCGGGCGGCGGTACATCGGGCATCGTCGATTGATGGTGATAGCCTTCTTCGGGCTTATGAAATGAGGCGCTCATCGAGAAAATGGCGCGGCCGTGCTGGATGGCGCGGACGCGCCGCGTCGTGAAGCTGCCGCCGTCGCGAATGCGCTCGGAGTCGTAGATAATGTCGCGCTCGGGATCACCGGCGAGCAGGAAGTAGCCGTGCAATGAGTGGATCGTGCGGCCGGCGTCGACGGTTAATGCGGCGGCAACGAGCGACTGGCCGAGCACGAGACCGCCGTAGACACGCTGCCAGCCTTCGCTCGA
>DATBRP010000140.1:0-2817 GCA_036560245.1 Hyphomicrobium sp. | reverse complement strand
CGCTACAAGACCGAGGGCGAGTGGCATTGGCGCTGGGGCGGGAATTCAAATTGAAATCTTGTAGGAATGGTTGCTGAAGATGCTTGAAATCAAAAATCTGCACGTAAAGCTCGCGGACGAGGATCGCGTGATCCTCAAGGGGCTGTCGCTCAAAGTGCCGAAGGGCGAAGTGCACGCCATCATGGGCCCGAACGGTTCCGGCAAATCGACGCTCGCCTACGTTCTCGCGGGCCGCGACGGTTACGAGGTGACGGAAGGCGACATCCTCTGGAATGGCGAGTCGATCCTCGACATGGAACCGGACGAGCGCGCCGCCAAGGGCGTGTTTCTCGCCTTCCAGTACCCGATGGAAATTCCGGGCGTCGCCGGGCTGACGTTCCTGCGCACGGCGCTCAACGCGCTGAAGAAGAAACGCGGCGAACCGGAGCTTACGACGCCGGCCTTTATGAAGCTCATCAAGGAAAAGGGCGACAAGCTCAACATCGACATCGAAATGCTGAAGCGGCCCGTCAATGTCGGCTTCTCGGGCGGCGAGAAGAAGCGTTCGGAAATTTTGCAGATGGCGCTTCTCGAGCCGACGCTCTGCGTGCTCGACGAAACGGATTCGGGCCTCGATATCGATGCGCTGCGCATCGTCTCGGAAGGCGTCAATGCGCTACGCGCTAAGGACCGTGCGTTCCTCGTCATCACGCACTATCAGCGGCTGCTCAATCACATCGTGCCCGACAAGGTGCACGTGTTGGCCGATGGACGCATTCAGAAGACCGGCGGCAAGGAGCTTGCCCTGGAGCTCGAAAAATCGGGCTACGCAGATTACACCGGTAAGGCGGCGTGACATGAACGTAGCAGTAATGAAAACCAAGGCCGAGCAGGCCATCTCGGAAGCCTTCGAGGCGGCGGCGGGTGAACTGCCGGGCAGCGCCACGGTCAAAGAACGCCGTGCCGAGGCGATCGGTCAATTCAGTAGCCTTGGTCTGCCGCATCGGCGCATCGAGGAATGGAAGTACACCGACCTTCGCGCCAACCTGAAGGAAGCCTTTCCGCCGGCGATCCATGATGAAACGCCGCTGACGATCGCCGAGCTGATCGTTGCGCTTGGACCGCTCGCACACATCGACGCCTATCGCGTGACGTTCGTCAACGGCCGGCATCGCGCCAAGCTCGACGACGTCGGCGAAGCGTCGGGCCTCGAGGTTGCCGCGCTGGGGAGCACGCTCGCGTCGGCTTCCGACAAGATCGTGGGTGGCCTTGCAGCGAAGTCCGACGGTGCCATTACAGCGCTCAACACCGCGTTTATGACCGATGGTGCCATCGTGCGCGTTGCCGATAAGGCAACTCTCGACAAGCCGTTGCTCGTCGTTTTCGTGCGGGCGGGTGAAAAGAAACACTCGGTCACCGTCCGCAACGTCATCTCGGTCGGCGCGGGCGCGACGGCGACGATCATCGAAGCCCACGTCGTTCTGCCGGGCGCGACCAAGGAAGCTCAAAGCAACGCTTTGTCGGATGTAACGGTCGGCAAGGGCGCGACGCTGCATCACGCCAAAGTCGCCGTTGACGAGGCCAAGTGCGTGCATCTGGCGAACTGGAACGTCACGCTCGAAGCCGACGCGACATACCGAGGCTTCCAGTTCTCTATGGGACTTGGACTCGCGCGCAACGAGATCAACGTCGTTTATGCGGGCGAGGGCGGCAAACTCGACCTTTCCGGCGCTTACCTCGCGCGCGATGGCGAGCACATCGACACGACCCTCGTTGTCGATCACGCCGTGCCGCGCTGTGAAAGCCGCGAGCTGTTCAAGGGCGTGCTCGACGGGCACGCGCGCGGCGTTTTCCAAGGCAAGATTATCGTCAGGCCGGACGCGCAGAAGACGGACGGCAAGCAGATGTCTCAGGCATTGATGTTGTCCGAAGACGCCGAATTCGACTCCAAGCCGGAACTCGAGATTTTCGCCGACGACGTCGTCTGCGGCCACGGCACGACCTCGGCGGAACTCGATCCCGATCTTCTGTTTTATTGCCGGTCGCGTGGAATTCCTGAAAACGAAGCCCGCGCCTTGATGATCGAATCGTTCATTGGCGAAGCGATCGACAAAGTTGAGCACGCAGAGCTTCGGACGGCGCTGACGGCTTTTGCAACGGGCTGGCTCGTGCGCGTAGCGCGCGGATAGGACACCACATGGGAAGCGAGACGAAAGTTTCAGCTGTTCGAAGCGCGGCGTCGCAGTCGGGGCTGACGGCGGCCCCCTACGACGTCGAGCTTATCCGTGCCGACTTCCCGATCCTTTTCCGCGAAGTGCACGACCGCCCGCTCGTCTATCTCGACAATGGCGCGTCGGCGCAGAAGCCGCGTTCTGTCATCGATGCGATGGATCACGCCTATCGCTTCGAATACGCCAATGTTCACCGTGGCCTGCACCATCTTTCGAATATCGCGACGGACCATTATGAGGCCGCCCGCGAGACGGTGCGCCGTTTCCTCAACGCCGGGCATGCCGACGAAATCATCTTCACGCGCAACGCTACAAGCGCCATCAATCTGGTTGCGCGCTCGTTCGGCGAGCCCCGGATCGGGCGGGGTGACGAAATCGTCGTCACGATCATGGAGCATCACGCCAACATCGTACCGTGGCATTTCCTGCGCGAGCGCAAGGGCGCGGTGCTGAATTGGCTGCCGATGACCGATCGCGGCGAGCTTATGGTCGACAAACTCGATAAACTGATCACCAAGCGCACCAAAATGGTCGCCGTCACGCACATGTCGAACGTGCTCGGCACCGTCAATCCGATTAAGGAAATCGTCCGCATCGCCCACGCCAA
>DATBRP010000139.1:0-1530 GCA_036560245.1 Hyphomicrobium sp. | reverse complement strand
GGATCGCGCTCGAACACACCCCGTTCAATTTTGTGGCGGCCGCGGACGAGTACGGTGCGCGGCGCGTCCTCGGGTTCGGGCGCCTTTTGGGCCCGGCCTTCGGGCCGGACGACGCGCGTTGTCGGGGGAACGTCGGAGTCTTTGTCTTTGTCGGCGGCCATCGGTTCTGCTTCCGGAGCTTTGGGAGCGGGTGTTCGCGCCAGGCGCGCGGCTTCTTCGGCGCTGAGGCTTTGCTTCGGGGGCAGCGGCGGAGGCGTCTCGCTCGCCGATGAAGAAACTGGAGCGGGCGGCGCCGAGGCGGCAGCTTCGACGGGTGCATCGTCGCGGCCGGCGGCCATCAGAGCATCACGCAACGAGCCTAGAAATTTGTGCGCCTTCACGGCTTTCGCCTCGTTGCCGGCAGTGGTCTCGCCCCGCTCGATGGCCATGCTTAGTGTCTCCTCATGGTTTGACAGGCGCGGTCGACGCCGTGCCGGTGAAATCGCGATAGCTACGCTTGAACTGAAACGTGGGGCAGAAACTCGACAAAGCAACGGCGCTAAACAAAACCAGCGCGAAAACGCAGTCTACCGGGCCCCAGCTGGATGAGATCGCCGTCGTTGAGGCGCGCATCGCTGCAGCGCCGGCCGTTGACGATCAATCCGCTACCTTCGACGCCCGACAAATCGGTAATGTGCCAGTCGTCGTAGTCTTCGCGGTGAATTGCGGCGTGATAGCGATGTACCGCCCCGCTGGGAATACGAATGTCGTTGTCGTCCTCGCGTCCGATCCTGATCATGTCGCCGGGAATAGCGCAACGCGCACCCCTGGCGCCGGATTCGATCTCGACGAACGGCTGGCCACCATGCGCGGCGGTTTCGTCGGCAAGCTCAGCCTCGAAATCGTCGTCGCTGCCGGAGCCATCGCGGCGTGTTGCATCACCAGAACGATTGAGCGTCCGCACGAGCCGCGATAGAATTGAAAGCAAAGGAAAACCGATGGCGATCGCCAATCCGAGCATCAGCGTCGGGGCGGCCCGGTAGCCTTCGCGGATCGCGGTCTTCATCGCGTGCGAAAGTTGCAAACCGGCGTCGAGCACAGCTCCCGTGCCGAACGCGTACAAGGACCAAGCCAAAGCTGTGGATAAAACGAGGGCGGAAGCCACCGCGATCTTACGTACGCCGTTTCGCGAATTTGCCGTCATCATGCTTATTGCCCAAATCGCGTAGAATTTGGCGCAACGATGGCGGCGGCAACATGGCTGGAAAGCGACACGAGGAGGAATTATTCATTCCGTGTTCATTGCCCGTTGAGAAGCCACATTCTTGCGTCATGCGAGCGAAGCAGAGACAAGGGTGATCTGGCTGGTCTCTCTCGCGGTATGATGCCAGCATGAGGGACGCACAACCGCGAGCGCGCGAAAGCAACGCGCATGGGGACCATGACGCAACTTGTCGCTTTACCTGACGGCACGGAGCTTGCGGGCGATTACAAAATCGTGCGCGTTCTCGGTGCGGGCGGGTTCGGCGTCACCTATCTCGCCGAAGAACC
>DATBRP010000138.1:0-4183 GCA_036560245.1 Hyphomicrobium sp. | reverse complement strand
TTCGATGACCTCTGCAACCGGCCGCTCGGCGCCAACGATTATCTGCGCATCGCCCACGCTTTCCACACGGTTATCATCGACGATATTCCAATCCTGACGCCGGATCGCCGCGACGTCGCGCGCCGCTTCATCAATCTGGTCGATGCGCTCTACGATGGCCGCATTTGCCTCATCGCCTCGGCGGCGGCTGAACCTCAGGCGCTTTATCCGCAAGGGAGCGGATCGGAGCTGTTCCAGCGCACGGCTTCGCGGCTGACCGAGATGCGGTCGGAAGCCTACCTTGCCGGCCACTCGGGAGGGCGGACTCGGGTCGATTGGTAGGTGGCAGCGATTGTTCGCACGCAATTGCACTTTAAGACGAAAGTTGCGGCTTGCGTTTGATCCTCCGACCAATTTGATTAGACGGCGGAGGGGACGTCGATCCTCATCTTTATGGTTTAGGTTTCTCAGGGGTACTTCGGCATGGCGCGCGCCAAAATTGCATTGATCGGTTCAGGCCAGATTGGCGGCACATTGGCCCTGTTGGCCGGGCTCAAGGAACTTGGCGACATTGTCATGACGGACATTATCGAGGGTGTCGCCAAGGGCAAAGCCCTCGACCTCGCGCAAGCCGCCGCGGTCGAAGGCTATGACGCCCGCCTGTCGGGGGCTGGAACTGACGGCTACGCAGCCATCGCCGGAGCCGATGTCTGCATCGTCACGGCCGGCATTCCGAGAAAGCCCGGAATGAGCCGCGACGATCTTCTTGGCGTCAATCTCAATGTCATGGAGCAGGTCGGCGCCGCTATCAAACAGCACGCGCCGCAGGCGTTCGTCATCTGCATCACCAATCCGCTCGATGCGATGGTCTGGGCGCTGCAGAAATTCACCGGGCTTCCGGCCAATAAGGTTGTCGGCATGGCCGGCGTACTCGACAGCGCCCGCTTCTCCTGCTTCCTGGCCGAAGCGGCCGGCGTCTCGATCGAGGACGTCCGCGCTTTGACGCTCGGCGGCCACGGCGACGACATGGTGCCGCTCGTCCGTTATTCGACGATCGGCGGCGTGCCGCTCCCCGACTGCATCAAGCTTGGCTTCTTCAGCCAGGAAAACCTCGATGCCATGATCAAGCGCACGCGCGGCGGCGGTGGTGAAATTGTTGCTCTACTGGGGACGGGCTCGGCGTTCTATGCGCCCGCAGCGTCCGCAATTTCGATGGCCGAGAGCTATTTGCGGGATAAAAAACGCATGCTGCCGTGCGCCGCAAGCCTGAATGGCGAATACGGCATCAAGGACACTTACGTTGGCGTTTCCGCGGTCATTGGCGCCGGTGGCGTAGAACGGGTCATTGAGCTGTCTCTAGACGACAACGAAAAGGCGATGTTCTCGAAGTCCGTCGCCTCGGTGCAAGGTCTGATCGAAGCCTGCAAAAAAATCAGTCCGGCGCTCGCAAGCTAAGGAGCGGAATGCGCGTCGTGCACGCAATCCGCTCCTCATCGAGAAATTTCAACGCGCCGATGGCTGGCTCAACCGAAGTGGAATATCTTTTTCAAGGCGTGAGACAGTGCGCCGCGTTTTTCCTTTCGCGCCACGTCTTCTTCGCTTCTGAGCCAGGTCATCTGCACGACGCGACGCTCGCCGACAAACGGCGTATGGCCGTGCCACGAGCTGTCGGAGCGGCGAAACGCGAACACCGCACCCGTCAGCGGGCTGATCTGCTCGACGTAATCCTCGAAGTCTTTGGAGTTGCGCAAAACTCTAAGGCAGCCTGCGCCCGTGCCGTCCCACTTGTCGTTGAGGTAGGTCAGCATGGTCGCGATCTTGGCTTCGCCGTCGGTATGAATGCGGCCGTCCTTGGCCTGCGAGACCTTGCGGATCGTGATCATCTTTGGCTTGTTGACGAGATCGATATCGAGTTTTTCCGAGACGATCTTCGACACTTCGGGGTTCTTCAAATCTTCGAGCAGTTTCGCGAACGCGCCATGCGAACGCGAGCCGACATCCGTTTCGGTAAAAAAGCCGGGTTCCTTGAGATCCGGATAGTCGGTCTTCAAGGGCTCGACCGCCGAGGGCTGGATGAAATTGCCACCGACAAGGAAGTTATAAGGTTCGTGGCCCGTTCGGGCCGCCTTCAGACTGTCGATGTTGATGCAGGAAAACGGCGTAGACATGGACATTCCCCGTTGTTGACCAAGCCAGTTTTAAACTCGGGTTTAGGGCGGCGCCGACCGCGGCTCAAGCGGGTATGTCTGGGTTACAAACAATTGCGCGTGAGCGCCGTCTTTACTGCTCTAAATTGGGGCGCAAAGACGGCGTGCTAAAATGAACATCGAAGATCGTCGTACAGCTTATTGGACCGGAGAGCAGGCATGAACATCCACGAATATCAAGCCAAAGAGCTTTATCGCCAATACGATGTGCCGACGCCGAAAGGGTTTCCCGCGTTCTCGGTCGCTGAAGCGGTCGAAGCGGCGAAAAAGCTGCCGGGTCCCGTTTGGGTGGTCAAAGCGCAAATCCATGCTGGTGGTCGCGGCAAAGGCAAGTTTCGCGAATCCGCAGCCGGCGACAAGGGCGGCGTCCGCCTTGCCAAATCGATAGACGAGGTCAAGACCTTCGCCGAGGAGATGCTCGGCAAAACGCTCGTCACGGTGCAGACGGGATCGGCCGGTCGCGTCGTCAACCGGCTCTACGTCGAGGATGGTTCGGCAATCGAACGTGAGCTTTATCTTTCCGCATTGGTCGATCGCGAGACCTCTCGGGTCGCATTCCTCGCCAGTCAAGCCGGCGGCATGAACATCGAAGATGTCGCCCACGACACGCCAGAAAAAATTCATACGCTGACGATCGACCCGGCCACCGGCTACCAGCCGTTCCACGGCCGTAAGGTGGCGTTCGCGCTGGGGCTAAAAGGCGACCAGGCGAAGGCGGTCGGCAAACTCGTCGAAAACCTCTACCGGATGGTGGTCGAGAAGGACATGAGCCTGCTCGAGATTAATCCGCTCGTCGTCACCAAGGACGGCAAGCTCATCTGCCTCGATGGCAAAATGGACTTCGATTCAAATGCGCTCTACCGACACCCGGAGATCGTTGCCCTCCGCGACCTCGGCGAAGAAGACCCGACCGAGATCGAAGCCTCGAAACACGAGCTCGCCTTCGTCAAGCTCGACGGCAACATCGGCTGCCTTGTCAACGGCGCCGGCTTGGCGATGGCGACGATGGACATCATCAAGCTCTACGGTGCCGAGCCCGCGAATTTCCTCGATGTGGGAGGCGGCGCATCCAAGGAAAAAGTCCAGGAAGCCTTCAAGATCATTCTCGCCGACCCCTCTGTAAAAGGTATTCTGGTGAATATCTTCGGCGGCATCATGCGTTGTGACATCATCGCCGAAGGCGTGATTGCCGCCGCGCGTGAGATGGACATCAAAGTGCCGCTCGTCGTCCGCCTCGAAGGCACGAACGTCGACCTGGGTAAAAAAATTCTGCGGGAGTCGGGCCTCAAGATCATTCCCGCCGACGATCTTGCCGACGCTGCCAAGAAAATCACCGATGAACTGAAAAAGGCGGCCTGAACGCCGCGTGAACACGCTTCGGTGAGCAGCCGATTTGTTCAGCAGTCGAACGATAGTCGCGCTTGCTGCACCGCAAAAAATGCGCGACATTCCCACGCCAGCAGCACGGCCTATGCGGGGATGGAATGTCAATTCTGATCGACAAGAAAACCAAGGTCATCTGCCAAGGCATAACCGGCAGTCAGGGGACGTTTCACACCAAGCAGGCGAAGGCCTACGGCACCCACGTCGTGGGCGGCGTGACGCCCGGCAAGGGCGGGACCAAGCATCCCGATGCCGAACTCGCTGATGTTCCTCTCTTCGATAGCGTCGCGGACGCCATCGCCAAAACCGGCGCCGACGCGACGTCGATTTATGTGCCGCCGCCGTTCGCCGCCGATGCGATCCTGGAAGCCATCGACGCCGAAGTGCCGCTGATCGTCTGCATCACCGAAGGCATTCCGGTGATGGACATGGTGAGGGTGAAACGCGCGCTCGACGGATCGAAATCGCGCCTTGTCGGACCGAATTGCCCCGGCGTTCTGACGCCCGGCCAATGCAAGATCGGCATCATGCCCGGAAACATCTTCAAGCACGGCACCGTCGGCATTGTATCGCGATCCGGAACGCTCACATATGAAGCCGTGAAGCAAACGACG
>DATBRP010000137.1:0-4913 GCA_036560245.1 Hyphomicrobium sp. | reverse complement strand
TGTCTGGCGTTCGTAGCGCACGCCTGGAAAAAGCACGATGTCGGCCGAGCGGTCCGTCATCGAAGCCGGCGCCGCGCGCGGCGCGCAATCGAATTTCAAGATTTTCGCCATGTGTGGCTCCCCATGCACACGGAGGCTGTTCCGTGCCCGGCGGCTCCCCCATCGCGGGGCTCTCAGCCACTTCGTCATAACGCGAGATAAAACGGACGTGGCTCGAACGCGTTGCGGCCGCTAGAATCAACGCATGGCTCGATTAGGCTCGATAGGCCATTAACGGAGAGTAAACCGGCCGCGCTCGTCTGTCGGGCGAGGACGCAGGGTCTAATCCATCAACTCGTCGCCGAGGAAGTGCCGTCCCTCGCGGTCTTCGATCTCGACGATCCAAATATCGCTATCGAAACTTGCTTCCCGCTTCAGCAGCGCCTCGGCTTCGGCGTCGGCAACAAAGCCGGTATCGAAACGCGAGACCCAGCGCCGATCAAAATCGGCATCATCGAGGCCCGCCGGGGCGGGGGAAAAAACCGCGGTCATCAGATCCGAACGCGTGATCTTGATGAAGATCGCCCCGGCATCGTCGTCGCCATGACGCGCCACGACGCCGGACGCACCATTGACCGCGCAGCGGCGCAAATAGGCTTTGACCCAGATTTCAGATTTCAGGCGCATGTCAGGACGTTAGCAGGAAGCGTTGCATCACGCCTAGCGCGCGGCGGAACGGGCGGCTGCGGCGCGTCGCGCCTTCGGCTGGCCCTGCAAGTGAATAAGCCGGCTCATCATCGGGCCGGAGATGCGCCCGGTGCCCTTGAGTTTCTGATCGGTCTCGAATTCGCGGATGGCGCGCGCGAGTTCCGGCGTCAGGGCGCCGCCAGCCATGCCTGTCTGATATCCGAGATCGGTGAGCCGCTGCTTGACGCCGATCACGAGAGCTTGGCCGTCGGGCGTGATGGTTTTTCCGGGGCGCGCCCCGTTCTGCTGCAACGACGAGCTTCCGAGCACGATCTGGCTCAACAGAGGTTCGCTCGGCTTGCCGGTCAACACCAGTCCGTTGTCGTATTCGTAGGCGAAGATCGCGGCCCGCGTCACGAGACCGGCGATGCCGTCCGGCTGCCCGGCGTCATAATTGCGGGCATCGAGTTCGCGCTGGATGCCGCGCGTGATTTCCGCCGAGTTGACGTCTTCTTTCTCGCTCGAGGGTGCGCCCGTCGGGCCCGGTATGGGGGGCTGCGCCGCCGTTCCTGAATCGGTGGGAGCAAGTGCCGAGCCCGGTCCCTCCACCCAAGCCGCTCTGGAGGGAAGTCCGCCCGTCTCGATCGCGCTGCCGCCCCTGCCCTGAAATGCCGCCATGTTGACGGCCACGCCGAGCGTCATCAGCACGGAAGCGCCGATGGCAATTTTGCGGTCCCTTCCGGTCATGTCTGGCGGCCCCGTCGCTGCTTTCGATCCTGAAGCAGCGAGTATCGCGGCGAGCCGTTAAGGTGTTCTTAACCGTCGACGCGCGGCGGGACGAGATACGAAGCATTTGATTGAAATACGTCTCAAATTTGAGGCGAACATTGCTCGAATTGTACCGCACACGCTAGCGTGGTCTTGAATTCGGCCTGCTATGACTTCGCACAAGGGGCTCATCTCATCGCGTTTTGCCCCGTCGTTATTCGTGTTGCGAAGGTCTCGTCATGGGTTTGTTGCGTATCGCTACGATTGTCGCCGTCGGGGTTGCCCTGCTGCCTTCCGACCGTGGCCAGCAGCAGCATCTTTATGAGCGGGCGGGAGCCACCGCCCAATGGGTCGTCACATTCTGCGATCGCAACGCAGAAACGTGCACCAAGGGCTCGGAGTTGTGGTCACAATTCGTTGCCAAGGCCCAATTCGGCGCCAAGCTCGCTTACGATATGATGCGGGAGCACGAGAACGGCAGCGCGGACGCTACCGCGACCAATAAGGCGGATCTGCCGTACAAGCCCGCAATGCTTGAACGCGACAGCGGCGGCACGCTGACGCCGTTCGACAAAGAACCGGCTTGGCGCGGCAAAAAGCCGAATAAAGGCAGTATCTGACACCATCTGCAGCCTTGCCCTGGCGGCGTTCCGGCACCTATGTTTAGGGAGCACCCCGGCGCAACGGGCTGCGGCATGGATTTTCCAATGACGATCGACGACATCCGCGCCGATTTCGCGCTCCTCGACGATTGGGAGGATCGCTACCGCTATGTGATCGAACTTGGCAGGGCGCTCCCGCCATTGCCGGAAGAGTTGCGCACCGACGCAAACAAGGTTCGCGGCTGCGCCAGTCAAGTCTGGCTCGCGACCGAGCGCGCCGGCGGAGACCGTATGGCGATGCAGGGCACCAGCGATGCCCACATCGTGCAAGGATTGATCGCCGTGCTCTTCGCGATCTACGACGGCAAGCGGCTGGAAGAGATCGTCAAGGCCGATGCGGAAGGCATCTTTGGCGAGCTTGGACTCAGAGAGCACCTGACGCCACAGCGCTCGAACGGACTGGCCTCGATGGTGAAGCGCATCCGCTCCGACGCCGAGATGATGCTCACGGCCTGATCACGCTGCGCCGGATTCGATCTCGGGACGATAATCGCTCGCGCCCCAGTGGCGGACGCGAACCGGCGCAGTACCGGAGGCCGCCGCCGTCGCAACGTTCCCCATGCCATAGTGCCGTGCGAGCTGGCGCAGCGCGATCTGCAGGATGATCTTGCCCGATCGCTGCGGCCATCCACTCGCCTTCTCGCTAGCCTCAAGCCCTTTCAAGTGACAGCACACGTCAATGAGGACGCCGGCAAGCTCGGGGCCGACAGCCGATAATGCACGTCTGACGCGCTCGCGAGCGGCTATGACCGAGTCCCTCACGTCCGGCCCGAGGTCGGGCGCGCCTCTGACGCCGCCTCCGCCGCTGAGCAGAAGCGACCAGTTGGCTGTGACGCGCGGCGTCATCTGAGCGAACCAGAAATCGGCTCTAAGTTTTTCTCCGGCATCGAACTCGATCTCCGACAGCATCGGATTGCCGTCTTTGTCCTTGCGGCGCGCCAGCCACGCAAGGGGGCTTTCGGCGAGATCGCGTTCGGGAGACTGGTGCGCATGGGCGTCGGAGTGCGTGGCGCGGTGGCGTCTCGGTATACTCATTTTTCTGGCTCTCAACTTTGGATGTCGGCTGGCTCAGCGGATCCGGCTCAGTGCGTCGAGCGGGGCATCGGGCGCAGCGTTTCGGCTCGGAGCACGAGCGTCGGAAGCGCCCAACCGAGCAGATCAAGCGCGCGGTCGAACGACGGATCATCGCGGCGATATTCGACCTTCAGGCAACCGTGCGCGACGGTCGTTCGGTCGCGGCCGAACATGGCGCCGACGTCCGTCAAGGTCATGCCGCATGAGACGTGCGCGAGGTACATCGCAACCTGGCGTGCGAAGGCGATATCCCTGACACCGCGCGTGCCGCACCAGAGCGCGCCCGTGTTGATGCCGAAGACGCTGGCGATCGCAAAATCGATTGCGAGACGTGCTTGCCGGAAACGCAGTGGTTCAGCCGTTGCGGGAAACGCCGCACCTCGCTGGCGGCTCTTCAATGCCAGTGCGGGAGAGACTTGCAGCATGTGAATTTCCAATGGATTGAACGCGTCTTCGAAACCTTATTCGCTCCGTCATTCGTTGCAGGTGCCGATCGGTGCAGCGTTGCTGTCTGCCGTCATCGCGTGCCTTGAAGGATATCGCTGGCGAGAGTAGCGGGGATAAGTTTTTTCGTGCGCTCCCTCATTCACCCTAACCGCAGCAACCGATCACAAACTTATCCCCGCGCAGGCCGAGCCCCTCACACTGCGGCGCTATGCGAGAAAGCGTTTCGATACGAAACACAAATGCAGCGACAAGCTGCGCCGCCGTCAAGGTTGGCAATTCAGAGTCCAGTTGTGTCGACGACGTAGTGAGGCTGTTGCCGCTCTGGCCGCGCGACCTGGCCGATCGAAGCCTCGATGGCCGTAAGAAACTTATTGCTGTGCTTGAGCGTGCGCTACGGCAGGAACGCCGTCGCGGCCATGCTGGCCATTCGGCTTACGCGATAGAGCGGCACGCTGCTCTCTATCGCGCCTTGAAAAAGGAAAGAGCATCGCTGGATGCGCTGCGATCGCGGCAACGTCGCTCGTCGTAAAATGGATGTTGGACGCGGGCGATCAAACGTCGGTGCCGGAAACGGCTCAGCGATCGCGGCGCGTGCCCAAGCCCATTTTCTTCGCGAGCTGCGAGCGGGCGTTGGCGTAGTTCGGGGCGACCATCGGATAGTCCGGCGGCAGGCTCCACTTCTCGCGGTATTCTTCCGGCGACAAGTTGTAGTGCGTCCGCAAATGCCGCTTCAGCGATTTGAACTTCTTCCCGTCTTCGAGACAGATGATGTAATCGGGCAGCACGGATTTCTTGATCGCGATCTTCGGCTTCGCCTCTTCCCGCTCCTGCGGCACGCTGCGTCCGGCGGCGCGGCTCAGCGCGGCGTGCGTTTCTGCGATCAGACCCGGCAGGTCCGTCGACGAGATCGAATTGTTGCTGACGTATGCGGCGACGATTGTCGCAGTGATCGTAACGAGTTCCGGCTGGGATGAACTGTCCATCGGTGTCTTCCGCTTCTTCTTCCATCAAACCGCTCCGGCATAAGGCCCCGGAGCCGGATAGATTTGTCGCCTTAGTGGAAATATCGTGGACTTGTGATCTTAGCCATATTTCGACATTGCCTGCGCAGTGCAGAAATGAACGCGCGTTTCATTGATGAAAGCTTTGACTACAGGCGCTCTTCATTGTCAATTGCCCGCAACGACCACTTGACGACATCACTAATGCTTGCCGCGCCTTCCGCTTCATTGTGGCGTTACTCCAACGGCGACGCCGCGTTGACGCCGCTGCCCGCGCGGTGAAGAAACCGTCCCA